>JBKKAU010000022.1:0-5977 GCA_046714475.1 Thermoanaerobaculia bacterium | reverse complement strand
GCCCCGGCCTGACCGCCGAGCGCTTCGTGCCCGATCCGTGGGCGCAGGCGCCGGGCGACCGGCTCTACCGCACCGGCGACCTGGCGCGCCTCCTGGCCGATGGCCGTATCGAGTCGCTGGGCCGCATCGACCACCAAGTCAAGGTGCGCGGCTTCCGCATCGAGCTGGGCGAGATCGAGGGGACGCTCCTCGACCACCCGGACGTCCGGGCCGCGGTCGTCACCGTGCGCGAGGATGTCCCCGGCGAGCCGCGCCTGGTGGCCTACGTGGTCCCCGGCCCTGCCCGGCCCGAGGCGGCCGGGCTGCGGCTCTTCCTGCAGGACCGGCTGCCGGCCTACATAGTGCCCGCGGCGTTCGTCGCGCTCGACGCCTTGCCGCTGCTGCCGAGCGGCAAGGTGGACCGCCGCGCCCTTCCCGCGCCGGAGTGGGGCGGAGGAGGACGGGCCTTCGTCGCACCGGCCACCGCCGCCGAGGAGACGCTGGCGGAGATCTGGCGCGAGGTGCTGCGGGTGCCAACGGTCGGCGTGGAAGACAACTTCTTCGAGCTGGGCGGCGACTCGATCCTGAGCATTCAGATCGTGTCGCGCGCCGCCCGCGCCGGGTTGCGCATCACGCCGCGGCAGATCTTCGAGCATCCGACGGTCGCTGGTCTCTCCGTGGTCGCCGAAGCGGTACGGACCGCCGCGGCCGATGCTGCTGACAGGGGCGCGGTGACCGGTCCGGTGCCGCTGACGCCGATCCAGCGTCGCTTCTTCGAGCAGGAGCTGCCGCGCCCCGAGCACTTCAACCAGGCGCTGCTATTGGAGAGTGGCGAGAGGCTGCGGGCGGACCTGCTGGAGCGGACCGTGGCGCGGCTGCTGGAGCACCACGACGCCCTGCGGATGCGTTATGAGCGCGATGTGGAAGGGGAGTGGCGGCAGGTCGATGCCGCGCCTTCGGGCGAGACGCCTTTCTCCTGGATCGATCTTGGAGCGGCCCCCGGCGAGGCGGCGCTCGCCGCGCTCCAGACGAGCCTCGACCTGACCCGCGGGCCGCTGCTGCGCGTCGCGCTGCTGACTGGCGACGGGCCGGACCGGCTACTGCTGGCGATCCATCACCTGGTGGTTGACGGCGTCTCCTGGCGCGTGCTGCTGGAGGACCTGGAGACGGTCTACCGCCAGCTGGCGCGCGGCGAGGAGCCGGCGCTGCCGGCAAAGACCGCCTCGTTCCAACGCTGGGCCGGGCACCTCGTCGAGCTCGCGGCCTCACCCGAGGTGGAGGAGCAGGGGCGCTGGTGGCTGGAGCGTCTCCAGGCCCCGGTCGCCGCCCTGCCGGTGGACTTCGACGGCGGCGTCGACACCGTGGGCTCGGCGCGTAGCGTGGCGGTGAGCCTCGACGAAGAGGAGACGCGGGCGCTGCTCCAGGAGGTGCCGCGCGCCTATCGGACGCAGATCAACGACGTGCTGCTCGCCGCCCTGGCAGAGTCGCTGTCCAACTGGACCGGCAGCCGCCGGGTGCTGGTCGACCTCGAAGGCCACGGCCGCGAGTCGGACGCCCTCGACGTGTCGCGCACGGTGGGCTGGTTCACGGTCCTTTACCCGGTGGTGCTCGACCTCGAAGAGGCACACGCCCCTGGCGAGGTGCTCAAGTCGGTCAAGGAGCAGCTCCGGGCCATACCGGGGCGCGGCCTGTCCTACGGCCTGCTGCGCTATCTGGCGCCCGGCGCGGAGTTGCGGCGTCTGCCGGAGGGGGAGGTGGTGTTCAACTACCTCGGCCAGCTCGACGGAGCGGTCGCCGAAGGCCGCCTGCTGCGCGGCTCGGGCGAGTCCGCCGGGCCGGCGCGCGACCCGCGCCAGTCCAGGGCGCACCGCCTCGACGTCAGCGGCGGCGTCTCCGGGGGTTGCCTGCGCCTGGTCTGGGCTTACAGCGAGAACCGCTATCTGCGTGAGACCGTCGAGGCGCTGGCGCAGCGGTTCACGGCGGCTCTGCGGACGCTGATCGCGCACTGCCTGTCGCCGGAGGCCGGCGGCGTCACGCCGTCGGATTTCCCGCTGGCGCGCCTCGACCAGGCCGGCCTCGACCGGCTGGTGGCGGCGGCCGGCGGCCCGGTGGAAGACGTCTACCCGGCCTCGGCCGTCCAGCAGGGCATGCTGTTCCATTCGCTCTACTCCCCCGAGTCGGGCGTCTACGTCACCCAGCTCAACCTGGGGATCAACACGGCCCTGGACGAGACCGCCTTCGTGCGGGCGTGGCGGGAGGTGGTCCGCAGGCACGCCATCCTGCGCACCGCGTTCTCCTGGAGCGATCCGGAGAAGCCGCCGCTGCAGGTGGTGCTGCGCGAGGTGGACCTCCCCTGGGAGCGCCAGGACTGGCGCGGCCTGCCGGAGGCCGAGCAGGAGGCGCGGCTCGCCGCCTTCCTGGACGAGGACCGGCGCTGCGGCTTCGACCTCGCCGTCGCGCCGTTGATGCGCCTGGCCCTCTTCCGGCTGGAGGAGGAGAGCTACCGCTTCGTCTGGACGCACCACCACGTCCTGCTCGACGGCTGGTCGCTGCCCATCCTGCTGCGCGACCTCTTCACCCTCTATGAACAGGGGGACGCGCGGCTCGGGCGGGCCCACCCGTACCGCGACTACGTCGCCTGGCTGGAGCGCCAGGACCTGGCGCAGGCGGAGGCGTATTGGCGGCGCACGCTGGCCGGCTTCACGGCGCCGACCCCGCTGGGCGTGGATCGCGCCGCAGCCCCGGCCGGCGAGCGCGCCCAGGGTATGGTCAAGGCGCGCTTCGCCGCAGATACCACTGAGGCCCTGGCCGCCTTCGCACGGCGCCACCAGCTCACCGTCGCCACCCTGGTGCATGGCGCCTGGGCGCTGCTCCTGCACCGCTACAGCGGCGAGGCCGACGTCGTCTACGGCGCCGTCATGTCGGGCCGGTCGGCGCCGGTGCCGGGTATCGAGTCGATGCTGGGGCTGTTCATCAACACGCTGCCCGCCCGGGTCCGGATCGCCCCGGAGACGCCGCTGTCGGTCTGGCTCCAGGACCTCCAGGAGCGCCAGGCCGAGCTGCGCCAGCACGAGCAGACGCCGCTCGCCCAGGTGCAGCTGTGGAGCGACATGCCCGCCGGGCGGCCGCTGTTCGAGAGCATCTTCGCCTTCCAGAACTACCCCGTGGACCAGTCGGTGCGCGAGCAGGCCGGCCGCGGCCTCGGCCTGAGCGGCGTAGAGTTCGCCGAGCAGACCAACTACCCGTTGACGGTCGCCGCCGCCCCTGGGCCGCGCCTCTTCTTCGAGGTCCTCTACGACGCCCGGCGCTTCGACGGGCCGGCGATCGCGCGCCTGCTGCTCCACCTCGAGACCCTCCTCGAAGGCATGCTCGGCCGCGCCGGCCGGCCGGTGGCCGAGCTGCCGCTGCTGACCGCGGCGGAGCGGCACCAGACGCTGGTCGAGTGGAGCGATACCGCGAAGCCCTGCCCGCAGGAGCCGATGGTTCATGAGCTGTTCGCGCGGCACGCGGTGCGACGCCCCGGGGCGGTGGCGGTCGCCTCGCCGTCCGGGATGCTGACCTACAGCGAGGTGGAGGCGCGCGCCAACCGGCTGGCGCACCACCTGGCGTCGCTGGGCGTCGGTCCCGACGTGCCGGTGGCGGTCTGCACCGAGCGGACGCTCGACAGGGTGGTCGGCATCGTCGCCGTGCTCAAGGCGGGCGGCGCCTACGTCTCTCTCGACCCCACGTACCCCGGCGAGCGCCTGGCCTTTCTGGTCGAGGACGCGGGCGCGCCCGTGCTGCTGACCGAGGAGCGCTTCGCCGCGGCCCTGCCCGCGACCGGAGCGCGGGTCATCCGTCTCGACGCCGACTGGGAGTCGGTCCGGGGCGACGAGTCGCGGGCACCGGAGAGCGGCGTAACGCCGGACAACCTCGCCTACGTGGTCTACACCTCGGGCTCGACCGGGCGTCCCAAGGGCGTCGAGATCCCGCACTCAGGTCTTATGAACCTCGTCCGCTGGCATCAGGACCTCTATCAGGTGGAGCCCGAGGACCGCGGCACGCAGATCGCGAGCCCGGCCTTCGACGCGTCGATCTGGGAGCTGTGGCCCTACCTGGCCGGCGGCGCGAGCGTCCATATCCCGGATGACGAGACCCGGCTCTCTTCCTCCGGCATGATCCGCTGGTGGGCGGAGCAGGGGATCACCCTGGCCTACCTGATGACGCCGCTCGCCGAGGGCGTGCTGGAAGAGACGGTCCCGTCCGGTCTGGAGCTGGAGCTGCGTGTCCGCGCGTTGATCATCGGCGGCGACCGCCTCCATCGCGGACCGGACCCCCAGGCCGGGTTCGCTCTGATGAACCACTACGGCCCGGCCGAGTACACCGTCACCTCGACCGTCGTCCGCGTGCCGCCGCGCGGCCAGGAGTCCGGGCTGCCCACGATCGGCCGCGCGGTCGACAACACGCGCATCTACGTGCTCGACCGCGACGGCCGGCCAGTGCCCGCGGGCGTCCCGGGCGAGCTGTATGTCGCCGGGATCGGACTGGCGCGCGGCTATCACAACCGGCCCGACCTGACGGCGGAGAAGTTCGTCCCCGACCCGTTCGCCTCTGCTGCGGGCGAGCCGGGCGCGCGCATGTACCGCACCGCCGACCTGGTGCGCTGGCTGCCGGACGGCGACCTCGACTTCCTGGGCCGGCTCGACCACCAGGTCAAGATCCGCGGCCTGCGCATCGAGTTGGGGGAGATCGAGACGCTCCTCGGCCAGCATCCGGCGGTGCGCGAAGCGGCCGTGCTGGCGCGCGAGGACCGTCCCGGAGACAAGCGCCTCGTCGCCTACTTCGTAACCGGCACGGAGACGGCCCCGGCCGTCGAGGAGCTGCGCGGCTTCCTCGGCGAGCGGCTGCCCGGCTACATGGTGCCGGCCGCGTTCGTCCCACTCGAAGCCCTGCCCCTGACGTCGAACGGCAAGGTCGACCGCCGCGCCCTGCCGGCGCCGGAGCTCGACCCGGTCCAGGCCTTCGTGGCGCCGCGCAACCCGGTCGAGCAGGTGCTGGCCGGCATCTGGCGCGAGGTGCTGCAGGTCGAACGCGTCGGCGTGCACGACGACTTTTTCGAGCTGGGCGGGCATTCGCTGCGCGCCGTACAGACCATCACCCGGATCCGCAACACCTTCGAGATCGACGTCCAGCTCCGCGACGTCTTCGACGCGCCCACCGTCGCGGACCTGGCGACGTCGATCCTGGAACGGCCCGCCTGGCGGGAAAGGGTGGAGACGACCGCGGCGCTGATGATCGCGGTCGACGAAATGTCCGAAGAAGAGATCGAGGCGATGCTGCTGGCCGAAGCCGCGGCATCCGCAGAGGGAGATAGAATATGACGACCGCTTCCGATCTGTCCGACAAGCGCCGCCTGCTGCTGGAAAAGCTGCTCCAGAAGCAGGGCATGACCAACGCGGTGCAACGGATCCCCCGCCGCGCGGCCGATAGGCCCGCTCCGCTCTCGTTCGCCCAGCAGCGGCTGTGGTTCCTGGACCGGCTCAAGCCGGGCAGCAGCTGGTACAACATCCCGGCGGCGTTGCGCCTGGAGGGTCGGCTCGACGTCGCGGCGCTGCGCGCCAGCCTGAACGAGATCGCCCGCCGGCACGAGGCGTTGCGTACGACCTTCGTGGAGGTGGATGGCCAGCCGGAGCAGCGGATCGCGCCGGAGACTCCCGACCTGCTGGCCATCGTCGACCTGACTGTCATGCCGGCCGAGGAGCGCCAGGCCGAGATGGAGCGGCGCCTCGCCCTGGAGCTCGCGCGGCCGTTCGACCTCGCGGCCGGCCCCCTCCTGCGGGTCACCTTGCTGCGGCTCGGCGCGGAGGACCACGTGCTGGCCCTGGTGGCCCATCACATCGTCTCCGACGCCTGGTCGACCGGCGTCTTCGTCCGCGAGCTCTCGTCGTTCTACGGCCGGTTCTCCCGCGGCGAGACGGGGGTCCTGCCGGAGCTGCCGGTCCAGTACGCCGACTTCGCC
>JBKKAU010000021.1:0-10436 GCA_046714475.1 Thermoanaerobaculia bacterium | reverse complement strand
AAAAAGTCTCGGTTTCTGGACTTCACGACTGGTGAGGTCCAGCGGCAAGGCGAAAATACTGCCCAAGTACCCGCAAGCTTGGCGTTCTCGCCCCCTTTGACAAGGCTTTCTTTGCAACTAGCGGGTCAACACAGCCACGGGCGGCCAATGCACGCTGTCCCCATCGATCAGCGGTCTTAACTTCTTCGCCCAGCCGCAGGTGACCTACGTCGCGACAACCAAGACGCTGGCGTGGGACTTCAATAATCTCGACTTTGGTTCGGCCAGCACGCTGATCTGCGGCACTGACGGTACCCAAATGCAGTTTTCCCTGGTCATTCAGGTGGACGACACGGCGAAACCCGACAGCACCATCGTCGCCTCCCAACTGTCGCAGGCCGGCACCACCGTCCCGTATCTCATCGGAAACAACGCGAGCACGATGGTCACACCCATGCTGCGGTTGGTGGCTGGCTGCCTCCACCCGGACACGCTCATCAGCCTGGCCGGGGGGAAGGGCACCAAAGCCGTTTCGAGCTTCACGGGTGAAGGCGAGCTGGTGGTCTCCGCGGGCGGGGTGGAGACGCATGTGGTCGGCACCGTGAACGGGAAGGAGGCGACGCTCTACGCCATCCGGTCGAAGAATGGACTCGGGATCAAGGCCTCGGCACAGCATCCGTTCGTGACGGCCTCGGGGGCCTGGAAGGCGGCAATGGACCTGAGGCCCGGCGACCGCGTCCTCACCGCGCAGGGCGTGACCGAAATTGCTTCGGTCGTGCAGACTCGCCACGACGGGCCAGTCCACAACCTCATCCTGGCCCACACCGCTGAGGCGCTGCATCCGGAGACCGAGTCGTTCTTCGCAAACGGGTTCCTGGTGGGAGGCCACGACGCGCAGCAGAAGCTTGCCGCCGCGAAGAAGGCCGATCCGGCACGGATCGAGGCCCTGCTGCCGGAAGCGTTCAAGGTCGACTATGCCAGCCACCTGGCGGACGGTGGGAAACAGTGACTGCGGGCGGACCCGGAGGCCGGCGGCACTGCTGCCGGCTCGCCGCCCCTGGCGCCCCGAGGCGCCGCCGCCTCGGCGGAACAGGAAGGAGATTGCGTATGCGCACAGTGCTCCTAGCTACGACTTTCGTGTGTGCGATGGTCCAGACCGCGGTCGGTTGGGCGCAGTCGCCCGTCGACGTCATCAAGGGATTCGTGGTCGACCAGAACGGCAATCTCGGCGTCGGCACCAACGCCCCCCGAGAGGTACTGCACGTCGCCGGCAACTCGATGACGGACGGCGTCATCAGGGGCGGGGGGATCAACGGCCAGTTCGGAACGGCGGCCGTGATCAGCGGCTTCGACACCCGCTACGGCCAACGGCCGTTCGTGCTGGTCTACGACGGAACAGGAACGGCGCAGGCCGACATCCAGATCCACGCGATCAACCCAGTGGATCCCAATCAGTCAGTGTTCAAGACCTTCATCATCAACCATCCGCAGCATGACGAACGCTACCTGGTGCACGCTTCACTGGAGGGCCCGGAGGGAGGCATCTACTATCGTGGCAGCGCCCAGCTCGAGAACGGCCAGGCGCGGGTTACCCTGCCCGTCTATTTCGAGGCCCTTGCCCGCGAGGATGGGCGCACCATCCAGCTCACCAACGTCGACGGCTTCGATCGGCTGGCGGTGAAAACCCAGGACGGCGCAAAGATCGCCGAGGGCGCCTTTGTGGTGGTGTCGGAAGACCCCGGGTCCGCCCAGCACTTCGACTGGGAGGTGAAGGCAGTGCGCTCGGACGGTCCCCCGCTCGAGGTCGAGCCGTTGAAGAGCGACATCGCGGTAAGCGGTTTCGGTCCCTATACCTACCAAGCCGCTCCGGCGAGGCTCCCTGGGAGCTGCAGCGAAGGAGGCCGATGATGCTCGGGGCGCCGCAGCGCGAACGGTCGCGACGAGGGTCGTTCCTCGTTCTCTCAGCCCTTTTGGGCCTCCTGGCCAACCCTCAAGGACTGGCCGCCGTCGACACGCACGAGTGGAACCTGACGGTCGCCTCCTGGAACCTGCTGAACTTCAGCATTGCGAAGGCGACCTTCGGCCCGGGCGTCGACCGGCAAAACCTGCTTACGGCCATGGGCGCGATCGCCGGGGGCTACGACGTCCTCGTTTTCCAGGAGGTGTTGCAAAACGGCAATTCTGTAACCCAGCACCTGGTCCACTACCTGCCCGCCGGCTACGCCTGCGCCAACGTCAGCGCCGCGTCCGGGCGCATCGGCCGGCAGGAGCGCTACGTCGTCTGCGCCCCCCCCAACAACGCCGACGGAACGATCGCTGTCACGGCCTGGACCGACTACTCGACGACCGGGCTCAACTACCTCGCCGCCAATGGGACCCCGCAGCCGGCGCCGAACGTGTGGATGCGCCCGCCCGTGATCGCCCGCATCACCTTCACGCCGCACGACGCCTTCTTCGTCCCCGTCACCTTCGACATCTACACCAATCACACGAAGCCCGCCTATGGCACATCCGCGGTTGCGCGGCCCCCGGGGACGGTGGCCGCGGCACCGAACAGCAGCTCCGTCCACTACGAGTTGCGGGCCATCGAGCAGAACCTCAGCGCCGGCGTGAACCGGATGCTGATCGGGGACCTCAACGCCGACTGCGCCTCCTATCCCGTGGGCTATCGTGGAGCGGACTTCGCCCTGGGTTGGGCATGGTACGTGAACTACGGCCAGCGCACGAACACCGCGGTCGGGACGGCCTGCGGCTACGACCGGATCCTTCTCAACGCGGCACTGAACCCTTACCGTCGACAGCATGGGGTCGATTACGACCACTACGGCAACGCCACCCGGCTCGACGGCAAAAGGATCTCGGACCACTATCCGGTGTGGGTTCGATTAGGCCAGTCTCAAGCCGCCAAGAGGAGCGCCTTGATGGCATCGATCTCGATGCCGGTCACCGACGCGAACAAGCAGCGCAAGTTCAAGGCTACGGACGCGGTGAAGGCAACGGGAACCGGGCTGAAACCTTCGGCGACCACCGCCCGGTTCTACCTGACCTCCTATAACGTCGCGCGAAACTACAAAGGAAACTTCGCTTCTGCGCTCACCGACGTCCGCGGCGCGCCCTCGGCGGTGTCTACGGACGCCGACGGGAACCTGATCCAGACGGTGAGCTGGCCCGCTCCGGCGGCCGGTGCCTACGTCTTCGTGTTTGACGCGAACGGCGATGGCCAGTTCAGGCTGGCCGACGGAGATTTCGCCAACTACGACACCCAGGCTGATATACTGGTGACCAGCAGCGATGCGGGCCACAACGATCTCGTGACCCTCGGCGACAACATGGTGCTGCGGGACGTCTTCGACCTGTCGCAGGCGTACAACGTCTACGCCCTGGCTAAGAACCTGCCCGCGAACGCCTCGGGCTACGCCTATGTGGTCAGCGACCTCTTGCTGAAGAACGCGGGCTACAGCTCCTGGGCTGCGGCGCGGCAGGCGCGGATCGACCTCGCCACCTTCTCCATTCCCGTTCAACTCGCCGACCAGGGCATGATCGATACTTCCAGGTTGACCGCCGACGACCGCCGGCAAACCTTCAAGGCCAACCCTGACGGTGAGCTGTTCATGAGCGTCTGGACCCGGCCGGCCCAACTCATGAACGCCACGGTCAACTACCAGGCGCCACCGACCTCGGTGTTCAAGCCGCAGTACGCAGGAAGCGGCGACCCGCCAGCATCGCCGGACGACACGGAATACGACGAGGATCCGTGCGAAGGCGCGTACTCCAGCCGGGACGACGACTTTCGGAAGGCGTGCAACCTCGGCTTCCTGTTTCCCAACTTTTACGGCAATGCCTTCAATGTGATCCTCGACCTCGACGGCGACGGGAAGCTCGGAGCGAACGACCCCATCGACACCCGCGACGTCGGCGACATGACCGCCTACTTCAAGCGGCCCGGCGCCACGGTTCTCGGCCCCAACGCGGACGGCGATCCGGCAGTGTCTGAATACAAGGAGTACCTTTCGGCGGCCCTGAGCGTAACCCTGTCATCGAACAACACTTATGACCAGGATGCGAAGGCCGCGTCCAGCCGATACGCATGCGGCCCGACCCTGTCCAAGACGGCTTTCCAGACCTGGATCGTCCCCGACTCTCAGACCGGCTTCAGGGTGCTTGAGGACGACGCCTACCTCGCCGCGCGATCGGGCGGCTCCGGTCTCTTCCAGTATGGGAACGCTTTCCTCGACAGTTGGGCGGTGGACGACGCGGACGTCTGCATGTCGGGCAACGATCTCTCCTATGGCGGGGACATGACCGTGGCGAACGGTTCGAAAGTGAATGCTGTCGCCGACACCCACAGTTTCCAGGGCGCGATGATTACAGCCAACAACTCGAATGCCTGCTGGGAAGCCGTGGAAGGCACCGCCGCGACGGCGATCGTCGTTGGCGCGGGATCGGGTTTTTTCACCCTCGGCACGGGCACTCTCGCGGGCATCGTGGTCGCGGCAGGTGCTACCTTCGGCGGCTCGCTCCTATGCGGCCTTCCACCCTAACGGTCGGGACACCGCCGATGGGAGCGCCACGGCACCTGCGTCCCAAAGGGGCTCCCCCGCTGAATGGCTTGCCCGGAGCTCAGAGCTGATCGCCCGCCACATCGACGTACTTGCGGGGGAGGCCTTGCGCCTCCCTCGCTTCTGGTCCTCGTCTCGTCATCTGTCTCGCTTCCCTCTCCGTCGCCTTGCGTCCCGCCCTCTCGCCTCATGTCTCCGTACAGCGCCTCAGATCCCGGGACAACAGGTCATTGTCCGTAGATCTGCCTCATGTCTGGGGATCTTAGGCATTATCCCGGGATATGAAGCGTCGTCTCGGGATTTGAGCCGTTGTCTCGGGACGCAGGCCGTTGTCTCCGGATCTGAGGCGTTGTCTCGGGATTTGAGGCGTTGTACGGGGATCTGAGCCAGATCTGTTGACAACGCCTCATATCCGCGTACAACGGGCTGTTTTTCGTGGACATGAAGCGTTGTCTCGGGATTTGAGCCGTTGTCTACAGATCTGAGGCGTTGTTTCGGGATCTGAGGCGTCTCCCTGTCCAACGGCCCACCTCGCCGTCCGACGAGTCAACCTCCGCGGATCTGGAGCGTCTCGGCGAGAAACCGGATGCGGAAGGAGACATCGAGGCGCCTCCCTCTGCCCTGACCTGCCGCCTCAGACTTCGGAGAACGTCAGGCTGCCAGAGCCGCCGTCTCCGTCGAAGCCGATACGGAGGGCGCCGTCCACCACAACTTCTCGGGAGCATTCTCAGGCTCTCCGAGAGACCGCCGGATCGCGAACCGAGTCAGGAGCTTGCCCCGCGGAGCCGAGCCAACTCTTCTTCCAGGGCCCTCGTCCGCGCTTCGGCCTCGGCACGAGCCGAAGCTTCGGCGGCGGCGCGGGCTTCGGCTTCAACGCGAGCCGAAGCTTCCGCAGCGGCGCGCTCCTCAGCCATGGTGGCGCGTGCTTCGGCTTCGATGCGGGCCGACTCTTCCGCGGCGGCGCGAGCCTCAGCCTCGGCGCGGGCCTTGGCTTCCCGCTCCGCGTTCGCCGCGATCTCCTCGGGCCAGGGCAGGAGCTCCCCGCTCGCCGCATCGATCAGACGAAGACGGTTCCCTTCACGCCGCAGGAGGAGCCCGGTCGTCCGGCTCCGGAGTCCACCGTCCGCTTCCAGCGCGATGGGATGGTACTTGCCGTTTTCCAGATGGAGCCCCTGGAGCGGCGGGTGGAGGTATTCCTCATAAGGATCGAAGAGGATGTACTCCTCGACCTCGAGATCCTCGTAGCGGGCGCGCTTGTCCCGCAGATCCTCCCGCCGCGTGCTGCGCGAGGTGACCTCGATGACCAGGCTCGGTGGACGGCCCTCCTCCCACAGCAGATAGTTGGGCCGGTCCCACTTGGCAATGCCGTGGACCACGAGCACGTCCGGGGCAAGGGCCGCCCGCGGGTTGCCTTTCTCGTAGTAGACGAAGAGGTTGCCTCCGACCCAGACGTCCGGCACATCGCGGTATCGCCACTCCAGCGCCTCGATCGCGTCGTTCATGACCCTGCGGTGGAGGCTGGTTTCGGCCATGGGTTTGCCGTCGGAGGTCGGGTATTCGATCTCCTGTTCGAGCGGGATCGCGTTCATGCGTACCCTCCTTCTCCTCGACAGGTTGCGGGATCAGAGCGCGAAAGCTCTTCCAGACGCGACGGTTGGCCAGAGCGGATAATAACATGGCGTCATGGAGGCCTCCACCTGGAGTTCTGCAAACCGTGGCGGAATCAACTGCAGCGAGCGCGGAGGGCTGTGAACCCTCGGGGAATGGCGCTCCGTTAGAGTGAGGAGTCTGTTCCGCGGAGACGGGCCAGTTCCTCTTCCAGGGCTTTCACCCGCGCTTCGGCCTTGGCGCGAGTTGCCTCCGCGGCGGCGCGCGCCTCGGCCTCGGTGCGGGCTGACGCCTCCGCGGCGGCAGCGCGAGCCTCCGCCTCGGTGCGGGCCTTGGCGTCCCGCTCCTCGCGCTCCTCCGACCAGGGCAACAACTCCCCGCTCGGCGCATCGATCAGGCGAAGGCGATTCCCCTCAGGCCGCAGGAGGACTCCGGTCGTCCTGCTCAGGAGTCCACCGTCCGGCTCCAAGGGGATGAGTTGGTATCTTCCGTCTTGCAGGCGGAAACCCTGGAGAGGCGGGTGGAGGTACTCCTCATAAGGATCGAAGAGGAAGTATTCTTCGATCCCGAGCTTCTCGTAACGGGCGCGCTTGTCCCGCAGGTCCTCCCGCCGCGTGCTGCGCGACGTGACCTCGATGACCAGGCTCGGAGGCCGCCCCTCTTCCCAGAGCAGATAGTTGGGCCGCGGCCACTTCTTCACACCGTGGACCACGAGCACGTCCGGGGCGATGACCGCCCGCGGGTTGCCCTTCTCGTAGCAGAGGAAGAGGTTGCCTCCAACCCAGACGTCCGGTACGTCGCGGTATCGCCGCCCCAGCGCCGCGATCGTGTCGCTCATGACTTCGCGGTGGAGCGTGGATTCGGCCATGGGTTTGCCGTCGGAGGTCGGGTATTCGATCTCCTGTTCGAGCGGGATCGCGTTCATGCGTACCCTCCTTCTCCTCGACAGGTTGCGGGATCAGAGCACGAAAGCTCTTCCGGACGCAACGGTTGGCCCATGGCTATGGTAGCACGTCACCGGGGAGGCTCTGATCGCGCTACTATCCTGGAAACAGCTACAGGCAGGAGCGGACATGTCCTTCAAGACTACCTTGTCGAGTCGGGCCTCGATCGTTGGCATCGCGGCCGGCGCCTTCTACGGCCTTTTCGTGCGAGCGCTTGTCTATTTCAATCCCGGCATCAGCTCCCGCGACGGGCTGTTCACGGTCATGACGTTCGGGTTTCTGTTCCTGGTGCCAGTCGCGGTGGGATACCTGGCGGTGCGGCTCGTGCCCAAGCCCTCTGTCCTCTACCAGAACTTTGTCCCCTGGATCTCCTGTCTCCTGATTCTCCTGACGGCTGGGTTGGTGGGGTGGGAAGGATCGATCTGCCTATTCATGGGGTCGCCGATCCTCTTCATCATGGGGAGCGTCGGCGGGGTTCTCGGCGGACGGGCGGCCTTGCGCTCCCGGACGGGCATGGCCGCGATCCTCATCGCGCCCTGGATCGTCATGCCCCTGGACTCGCGACTGCCGTTGCCGCGCGACATCCGGGAGGTCGAGACGGAGACCGTGATCGCCGCGCCGGCGGAGGTCGTTTGGCGCAACATCGTCCAGGTCCCCGAGATCCGGTCCGAGGAGCACCGGCCGGCGCTGTTCACCGCCATCGGGTTTCCCCGGCCGTTGAGCGCCACGCTGGATCGGGAAGGGGTGGGCGGCCTGCGCCATGCCCGGTTCGAGGGGGGCGTGCTGTTCGTGGAGACCGTCACCGAGTGGGAGGAGGAGCGGCGGCTCGCCTTCACCATCGCCGCCCAGACGGAGACGATCCCGCCCACGACGCTCGACCCGCACGTCACCATCGGCGGGCCGTTCTTCGACGTGCTGACCGGGACCTACACGATCGAATCACTGCCCGGCGGGAAGGTCCGCCTCCACCTCGCCAGCCGCCACCGGGTCTCGACCCGCTTCAACGTCTACTCGGGCCTCTGGGCGGATGCCATCATGCGGAGCATCCAGGACAACATCCTGGAGGTGATCCGGCGGCGGTGCGAGGCAGAGGCGCCCGCCTCATCTTGAACAGTCAGCCGGGCTTGGCCCCGCGGCATTCCGCCCGCGGAGCGCGGATAGGAGCCTCTTGTAGCGTTCATCGCGACTATTATCCCCCTTTCGATGTCTCCGAAGGGGGAGCGATGCTCGCAAAAGAAGCCATATCGCAGTTTCTGTCTCACTGTCGCTATGAAAAGAACCTGAGTCCGAAGACGATCCGGGCCTACTCGATCGACCTTCGGCAGTTCCTCGACTACTTGGTGGCCCGGGAAGAGGCCGCCACCGTCACGGCCGTGGACAAGACCGTGCTGCGGGACTACATCAAGGTCCTCTTCGACGGCAGCGCCGAGAAGACCGTGAAGCGGAAGGTGGCGACCTTGAAGGTCTGGCTCAACTTCCTCGATCGGGAGGATCTCGTCACCATCAACCCCTTCCGCAAACTGGACGTCCGGATCCGGGAGACGAAGCGCCTGCCTCGCACCCTGGACCTGGCCGACATCCAGCGCCTCTTCCGGCACCTCTACAAGGCCAAGCAGGGCTGCCGCGACCGTAACTCATACTCCTACCGAGCTTTGGTGAGGGACATCGCGCTACTCGAGACCCTGTTCGCCACCGGA
The DNA here is from genome assembly GCA_046714475.1 of Thermoanaerobaculia bacterium. Classification (GTDB taxonomy): domain Bacteria; phylum Acidobacteriota; class Thermoanaerobaculia; order Multivoradales; family UBA5704; genus DASPJI01. Next base: position 1,649 of record JBKKAU010000021.1, on the reverse strand, counting down.
GCTCGGGTCTCCGAGGTCTGTCACCTGACCATGGAGAACATCGACCTTCGTCTCGGCCGTATCCGCATCCTCGGAAAGGGGGGAAGGGAGAGGCTCATCCAGGTCTGCGACGACGAGGCTCTCGGTATCCTCAAGGAGTACCGTGCTTTATGGGCAGCCGATCTCGGCGAGGGAGACAATTTCTTCCGGAACCGGGCTGGTGGCCAACTGACCGACCAGTCCGTGCGGGCGAGCTTGAGGAGGTACGCCGCTGGCGCTGGGCTGACGCTCCACGTGACCCCGCATATGTTCCGCCATTCCCTGGCGACTCTCTTGCTGGAGGAGGGGGTGGACCTCCGGTATATCCAACATCTTCTAGGACATAGCTCTGTGGCTACGACCCAGATCTACGCGCAGGTTAGGGACCGGCACCAGTGGCGGGTGTTGGAAAGGAGCCATCCCCGGCGTCGGTTTCGACTTGCATAAGGAAAGTGACGCCCCGCTCCTGTGAGGGCTATGCAGATGTCTGGCCGCCTGCTATAGTGTTGTATAGTCCAAGACAGAAGTAGATCTATAAACTTCCTCCTGCGGCCTTACTCCAGAAGGATGGCAGCGTTAACTATAAATTATCATGAAAAGAATATCGCCGTTCAGACTCATGAACATAGCCTTTCTTGGGCTAGTAATAAGCCTGGCCTATGGCGTGCTGAGCTCAGCTATTATCTATCTTGTAGAGGGAAAGCCTCAGTTCCAATTATTCCTGTCGGCCTACAACACATCCTCAAAACCCTGATATCCCTAGGGCTCATCCTTGGAGCAGCGCTGGTCGTTTTCAAGTCACAGAAGGTAATCCCTAAGGCTATCGAGGCAGCCTTCACAGAAGATCAGCTAGCAAAGACAGATTATTTCTTCTACGAACAACGCTTTGGTAGCCAAAGAAGGTCGATAACGTTTGCAGCCGAATTTTTCGTAGTAGGCTTCGTTATCTTTTCATATTGCCAATTTCCGCTGACGGGCCTGGCTGAGGCACTAATGGTTATTCCTGCCTGTGCACAATATGCATTCGGAGTTTATGTTGGCCGCAAGTTGTGCTACGCGGGCATGATGCTTCATGCACTGCTGGAAGCTCCTGTCACTCGAAACTTGTTTAAGGAGCGCGAGCTCGATGAGATCAATTCTTATGTGCACATCGTGTCGACCCTAACCGTCATTTTTGTTTACGTTCACGTCCTCGGCTACTATGAGGGGCCATTCCTCTATAAAAGCTTACTCGGCGATAGTATAAGGGTGTTTTTGATTATGCCGGCACTCATTGCGACACCTGTGCTGCTGATTTTCAATTTTTACCCCAGGATAGTTCTACGGAAGCTTTACGACAAGTCCATCGATGTTGAGGTGAAAAAGCTGCAGGGAGCAATTCAGAGCGAAGAGCTCAGCTCATTTGAAAAGAGGTCGCACTTGCTTGAGTTTGATAGGATGTCTCGGGAAGAGTTGCGCTACGGCTTGCAGCTCACGCTAAGTGACTTGCCGATTGGTATTACAATCCTAGACCCCCAAGGGAGTCCCCCCGGCTCTGCCGGGGTGGCAGTAGAAGTTTGACGTTTCCAGAGGTGCCCATCGTGGAAACTTTCCCTCGTGAGCCGCCAAGCACACGAGAGGAGAAGAAACCA
>JBKKAU010000020.1:0-2582 GCA_046714475.1 Thermoanaerobaculia bacterium | reverse complement strand
CGTTGCCCCTGGGTTTTGGCGGTTCGGGGGGGGGGGGGGCCCAGCTAGTGGCGCGCCGCCGTCCGGGGGGGCTACTGGCGCACGGTGAGGTCGCCGAAGCCGCTGCCGCCGGGGAGCGGCTCGCGCGCTCCCAGAGGCGTAGGCGCGGTGAAGCCCGCGAGCTCCCCGCGCCAGAAGCGTTTGGCCTCGGCGAGGTCCTGCCGGCGCAGCCAGGCGATGTAGTCGCGGAAGGGGCGGGAGCGCTCCAGGTCGCGGCTCTCCCCCCGGACGAGCGCCTCGTAAAGGGTGAAGACCTGCGCGACGACCAGGGCGACCGACCAGCCGTCCAGCAGCAGGTGGTGATGGGTCCAGGCCAGGAGATGCTCTTCGGGGCCGGTGCGCAGGACCGAGAGCCGCATCAGCGGCGCCTGGGTGAGGTCGAACCCACGGGTCCGGTCCGCCGCCAGGAAGCCGTCGACCTCCGTCTCCCGTCCCCGCCAGTCATGGGCCTCGACCGGCATCGCCGCCCGGCGGTGCACGACCTGGGAGGGGGTCTGGAGCTTCTCCCAATGGAACGAGGTGCGCAGGGCGGGGTGCTGGGCCAGCACCCGGTCCCAGGCCTCCTCCAGGGCCGGCAGGCTCAACGGACCGGCGAGGGTGAGGCGGAACTGGACGACGTAGACGTCCTCCCCGGTCCGGTAGAGGTGGTGGAACAGCATCCCCTGCTGGAGCGGGGAGAGCTTGTAGACGTCTTCGATGTCAGGACCCTGCACGAGGGGGGTATCCTAGCCGAGCTGCTCCAGCAGGAGGTCCAGATCCTCCTGGTCGAGGTCCGCCTCGGGGAAGTCCGAAGGCGTGAAGCCGCGGATCCCCTCGGCGCCGGCGGTCCGGCAGCGGTCGATCAGCTCCCGCAACGACTCCAGAAACCAGCCGGCCAGCCTCTGGATCGTGGCCTCGCGGTGGACGTTCGCGCTGTACTCGAAGTCCAGCTCGAGCCGCCCTTCGAGGACGCTGGCGTAGACCTCCAGGAGGTGGCGGCGCGCGGCGCGCGGGCAGCGGGTCGCTCCGAAAGACTCGCGGGCCCGCCTCAGGGCGCCCTCGCGGGCTTGCCTCAGGGCGCCCTCACGGGCTATGGAGTCGAGCTGCCCCAGGTTGTTGAAAATCACCTGGGCTTGCGGCAGGCGCGCGAGCTGCTCCGCCAGATCCGGGTGACCCGCGCCATACCGCAGGAGGCCGTACCCGGTCCCGCCGGCCGGAACCCGCCGGAGCTGCTCCTTGACCGATTTGAGGTCCTCCTCCGGTCCGCCGTCGCCGGCTTCGAGCAGCACCGGATAGATGGCGGTGAACCAGCCGACGGTGCGCGAGAGGTCCAGATCCGGCAGGAGGTCTCCCCGGCCGTGCCCCTCGAGGTCGACCAGCAGCGACCGGCTCCCGGTCCAGCGGCGGAAGGTCCGGACCAGGGCGGTCAGGAGAACGTCGTCGATCCGGGTCTGGAACGCCTCCGGGACCTCGCGCAGCAGGGCCTCGGTCTCCCCGGCGTCGAGGACGACTTTCACGGAGCGGGCGGAGCCCTCCAGGTTGGCTCCCGCGGGGCCGTCCCCGGGCAAGGACAGGGCGCGGCGGCGCGCGGGGTCGAGCCAGAACGCCGCCTCCCGGAGAAGGTCTCCCGAGCGGGCGAGCTCCGCCAGAGACTCGGCCCAACGGCGGTAGGAGGCGGTCTTCGGGGGCAGCCGGACCTCTTCGCCGCGCCCGGCCTGGCGCAGGCCGATCTGGAGATCCTCCAGGAGGATGCGCCAGGACACGCCGTCCACCACCAGGTGGTGGATGGTCACGAGCAGCCGGTCCGGCTCGCCCGGCCCGCAACGGAAGAGCGCGAACCTCTGGAGGGGACCTTCCTCCAGGTCGAGGCTTCTCTGGAGCGACGCCGCGGCGGACTCCAGGGCCGCGGTCCGTGCCGCGGCGGGGAGGGCCGACAGGTCGAGCGTTGAGCAGGGGGGCCGGGAGTCCGGCGGTCCGTTCCACTGCGTCCAGCCCGAGCCGTCACGGCGGAAGCGCAGGCGCAGGGCGTCATGGTGCTCCAGCAGGCGCGCGGCGACCCGGTCGAGGTGCTCGGGGCGGACCCCTTCCCGCGGCTCCAGCATCACCGCCAGGTTCCACTGGTGCGGAGCCTCCAGCTCCTGCTCGAAGAACCACCGCTGGATCGGCGTGATCGGGACCGGCCCGGTCACCGGGCCCTGCTCCTCCGTAACCTCCTCGGCGCTCCCGGCCGCCAATGCCAGCTCGGCGAGGGTCTGGTGCTGGAACAGCTGGCGCGGCGAGAGCCGCAGCCCGGCCTGCTGCGCCCGGGCGATGACCTGGATGCTGAGGATCGAGTCGCCGCCCAGCCCGAAGAAGTTGTCGTGGACGCCGACCCGTTCGACGCCCAGCACCTCGGACCAGATGGCGGCGAGCCGCAGTTCGGCCGGGGTGCGCGGCGCGGCCAGGTCGTCTTCCGTCGGCTGCCGTGCGCCGTCCGGCGCGGGCAGGGCCCGGCGGTCGACCTTGCCGTTGGGGGTCAGCGGCAGGGCGTCGAGCGGCACGATCGCCGCAGGCATCATGTACTC
>JBKKAU010000019.1:0-8034 GCA_046714475.1 Thermoanaerobaculia bacterium | reverse complement strand
ACCGCGCGCGTCCCGGGGGCACCCAGCGGTCCCGTCCTCACCACCGCCTTCCAGGGATCGGAAGCCCAGGCCTTGGGGTCGACCAGCTGGCCGTCGAAGTGGGCGTAGAAGACCACGGTGCGGGTCGCCCCCGGGACCTTCAGCTCGCCATAGACCGCCGGCCGGCTCCCCTCCCCGGCCGTCAGGACGCGGGTCTCGAACCCCCGCCGGCGCAGCATCCCCGTCAGATGGTCGGCGTTCCTGTAGATGTCCTGGATGTCGACGGCGGCGACGTTGGGCAGCGCGAGCAGCCCCGCCAGCTCGCCGACGATCTGCTTCTCATGGGCCTTGCGCCAGGCGCGGACCTGCTCGCGCACCTGGACGATCTCGTTCGCGCTGTCCGCAGAGAGGGCGGTCCCGCCCACGAGCAGCGCCAGGACGGCGGCTGCCGCCCGGAATTTGCCTGAGGTCATGAATCCTCCGTTGAAAGCTGGCGGAGGATCTTACCGCGTCCGCGCGGCGGCGGAAGGATCTATATATAAGGAAGGGATCGGGAAGGATGGTCGGGGCGAGAGGATTTGAACCTCCGGCCTCACGGTCCCGAACCGTGCGCTCTACCAAGCTGAGCTACGCCCCGAGAGGAATCGACTTCGGTGTCCAGAGCAGGGTCTCCCCGAGGGGGTCCCCGCAAGGACGAGGAAGAATACCCCCTCGTCCCGGGGGCGTCAAGGGGGAATCAGGCAGACTGGTAGACACCCCTACCCCCTCCTCTCCCGCCGCAGGAACGCCGCGAGGTGCTGGATGAGTTGGACCGTGACGCCCTCCTCGTCGCAGGCGTGCTGGAACATGAGCAGGGCGGCGACCGCCTCGCGGTGGACCTCGCGCGACTCGAAGACGGGCATCAGCTCCAGCGCCAGCCTCCTCAGCTCCTGGGTACACCGCTCCTGGGCATAGAGAAGGCCGAGGTCGAGCGAGACCAGGGCCGCGTCATAGCCCATCTGGCGCTCCAGGAACTCCCGCCTCACCTCGTGGAAGGCCGCCTCCGCCGGGCCGAGCCGTCCGAGGCCGAAGGCGATGCTCCCCTCCGCCCACCGCAGGCGGACGAGGTCGAGCGGCTGGGCGTGATCCCGAAAAAGGTCCCGCACCTCGGGCAGGAGTTGCTCGGCCTCCTTGTGCCGGCCGGCCAGGGTCAGGCAGCCGAGGAGGTTGAAGCGCGCATAGGTGAAGAGACGGGGCTCGGAGGATGGTTCGATACGGCTCAACAACTCGATAGCCTGATTCAGATCTCCCTTTTCATCGAGAATCTTGGCCTCGGCAAGAAGGGTCTTCAACACTCCGCGAGCGTCGCCGTTCTCCTGATAGAGATGATGGGCTTGCTTCACCAACTCCAGAGCTTCGTCCCACCGGCGTTGATCTCGCCGTAGCGAGGCTTTGAGATCTTTGATCTCCGCGACAACCCTGGCGTTCCCCGTCGCGCTTTGCATCAGCCAGGACTCCGCTCTTTGAAAGGCATCATCCGAAGCCCGCAGCTCTCCAAGGACCCGCCTGGCATTCCCGAGATAGGCCCATGCCCGAGCCCGTAAATCAAAAACCCAATTGGGGTCATAGGCCTCTCCAAGATGGGCAGCGGCCCGAACAGCCAGATTGGCGAAGCTGACAGCCAGGGCCGGGTCCTCGAAGGCGGCCTCGATGCTCTTCTTGAGGAGGAGTTGGCAGAGCCCCCAGGAATGCAGGCTCTCCTCCTCCTCAATGAGGCGGACCTGCTCCTCGTAGGGCTTTCCCGCCAGGCGAGCCCAGAGATCTGGAGCCTCTTTCCCTTCGAAGACCGCCACCGCCTCGCTCCAGTGCCCCACCTCCTCCTGAAGGCGCAGGATCTCCTCATAGCGCTCCCGGCACTTCGGGCAATGCTCCAGCAGGTGCGGCACGACCTCGCCGACCAGCTTCTCGTGCTCCATCTCCCCCGACAGCAGACTCGCCAGCTCTTCGACCGACAGATGAGACTCTTCCACCGCTCTTCTCCTCTTGAGTTGCCTCTCTACTACCATTGGTTACCGCAAGCGGTGAAACAGAGACACCTGATGGAGAATTAGGGGCCGGCCGGGGAGGCCGGCCCCGTTGAGATCTAGCCGTTAGGGTCGATGGTCATACCTGCGTCGCCGGGGTCAGGCTTGCCGTTCGGGTCGATGGTCATCCCAGCGTCCTCCGGCTTGCCGTCGGGGTCGATCGTCATCCCCGCTTTCTCGAAGAGCCCTACGGCAAAGTCCCACAGTTTCAACAGGAAGCCCTCATCCGTCACGGAGCGGTCGAGCCCCAGCGGCCCGGCGTGGACGGGGACGGCGGCGAGCGCGAGGCAGGCCAGCAGGAGGGCGGCGGCGAGGGTACGGCGCGGTGAGATCGAGGTCATGATTCCTCTCCTTCGGGAGCGGATCTCGGGGCGGCGTCATTGCCGCCTGGAGCCCGCTCCCTGAAGAAAAGGTTGCCTCAGAAGGCAAAAGCGAGCTACCGTCCGCCGCCTTCCCCTCTCCCCGATCCCGTCCCCGCCGCGCCGCATGGGATAGAATCGGCGGCCAAACCATGCCAGGAGGCTCGAATGCCGGTCACAACCTTGTCGGAGCTGTTCCTGAAGGCCGCTGGATTCAACAAGCCGGACTGTCTGCTCCATAAAGTCGGAGGGACCTATCAGCCGGTCTCCACCGCGGAGCTGGTGGACCGGGTCCGCCGCCTTGCCAAGGCGCTCGAAGGTCTGGGCGTCGAACGCGGCGACCGCGTCGCGCTGATGTCCGAAAACGGCCCCCACTGGCCGACCGTCGACTTCGCCACCCTGTGCATCGGCGGCGTGCTGGCGCCGATCTACCCGACGCTGCTGCCCGAGCAGGCCGCCTACATCACCAGGGACTGCGGCGCCAAGGTGGTCTTCGCCGAGACCACCGCCCATCTCGAAGGCCTGCTCTCGCACGCCAACGAGCTGCCCGGCGTCCAGCAGTTCGTGCTGATCCGCGGCACTTCGAACGATCCGCGGGTGACGACGCTCGAGGACCTCATCCAGCGCGGCGCCAACCCCGACGTGGCCCACTTCGAGCAGAAGGCCCGGCAGAGCACGCCGGACGACCTCGCGACCCTGATCTACACCAGCGGCACCACCGGCACCCCCAAGGGGGTCATGCTCACCCACGGCAACATCGCCTCGAACGTCGAGGCGGGCCTGTCGATCCTGGGCCTGGAGGGCCACTACACCGCCCTGTCCTTCCTGCCGCTGTCGCACTCTTTCGAGCGCACCGTCGACTACTGCTACTTCCACACCGGCTGCAGCATCGCCTACGCCGAGTCGGTGGCGACGGTGGCGCAGAACCTCCAGGAGGTCAACCCGCACGTCTTCGTGTCGGTCCCCCGGGTCTACGAGAAGGTGCTGTCGCGCGTCCAGGAGACCGTGGCCGCGGGCTCGCCGGTCAAGCAGAAGATCTTCGCCTGGGCGCAAGGGGTGGCGCGCGAAGCCATGCCCTACCGGATGAAGCACGCGACGCCGCCGGGCCTCCTGGGGATCAAGCTCGGCCTGGCCGACAAGCTGGTCCTGGGCAAGGTCCGCGCCCGCCTTGGCAGCCGTTTCCAGTTCGCCATCTCCGGCGGCGCGCCGCTCGCCCGCGACGTCGCCGAGTTCTTCTGGGGTATCGGCGTGCCGATCTACGAAGGCTACGGCCTGTCGGAGACCTCGCCGGTCATCTCGGTCAACGGCAGGAACGCGGTCAAGCTCGGCACCGTCGGGCGCGTGATCCCCGGCGTCGAGGTCAAGATCGCCGCCGACGGCGAGATCCTGGCGCGCGGCCCCAACATCATGAAGGGCTATTGGGGCATGGAGAAGGAGACCGCCGAGGTGATCGACCCCGACGGCTGGTTCCACACCGGCGACATCGGCGAGGTGGACCCGGACGGGTTCCTGCGCATCACCGACCGCAAGAAGGAGCTGATCGTCAACGCCTACGGCAAAAACGTGGCCCCGGCGCCGATCGAGAACTCCTTGAAGGCCAGCCGCTTCATCGGCCAGGCCGTGATCATCGGCGACCGCCGCAAGTTCCTGTCGGCCCTCCTGGTCCCCGACTTCGAGGCGCTGAAGCCCTGGGCCGAGCGCCAGGGGCTGGGCACGCAGGCCAACGACCAGCTCATCCAGGACGCGCAGGTGCGGGCGCTGATCGCCAAGGAGGTCGAGACGGTCAACCAGGGGCTCGCCAGCTTCGAGAAGATCGTCGCCTGGGAGCTGCTGCCCAACGAGTTCACCCTGGAGACCGGCGAGCTGACGCCGACCTTGAAGGTCAAGCGCCGCATCATCAACGAGAAGTACGGCGAGGTGATCGACCGTCTCTACACGCAAGCCGACGCGCGGGGTTGAGGGGGAACGGGTGGCTGACATCTTTCATCTCGAGGTCGGCGCGGACCGGCTGGCGACGCTCACCTTCGACCTGCCGGGCGAGAAGCTCAACGTCTTCACCCGCGCCGCGCTCGCGGAGTTCGAGCGCAGGCTCGACGAGCTGGCGGCGCGGCGCGACATCGGTTGCCTGATCTTCCTCTCGGGCAAGGACAAGGGCTTCATCGCCGGCGCCGACGTCTCGGAGATCGAAAGGGTCACCGACCCGCGGGAGGCCGAGGCCGGCGCGCGCCTCGGCCAGCGCCTGTTCGCCGCCTGGGAGGCGCTCCCCTTCCCCACCGTGGCCGCGGTCCGCGGCGTCTGCCTGGGCGGTGGCACCGAGCTGGCGCTCGCCTCGACCTACCGGGTGGCGAGCGACAGCAAGGACACGAAGATGGGCCTGCCCGAGGTGCGGCTGGGCATCCTGCCCGGCTGGGGCGGCTCGACGCGGCTGCCGCGGCTGATCGGCATCGCCGAGGCGCTGGACATGATCCTCACCGCCCGCAACGCCTCCGGCCGCCGGGCCTTGAAGGCCGGCCTGATCGACGCCCTGGTGCCCGACGCGCGGTTCCTCGACAACGTGCGCGACTTCGCGCGCGAGCGCATCGACAAGAGGCGGCCGCCGGGGGGCGGCGTCGATTTGAAAGAGCTGCTGCTGGAGAAGAACCCGTTCGGCCGCAAGGTGCTCTTCGACCAGGCGCGCAAGAAGACGCTGGAGCAGAGCCACGGCCACTACCCCGCGCCGTTGCGCGCCATCGAGGTGGTGCGGATCGGCATCGAGGACGGCCCGCGCGCCGGCTTCGACGCCGAGGCGCGCGCCATCGGCGACCTCGCGACGTCGCGGATCTCCAAGAACCTGGTGCACGTCTTCCGTCTCGACGAGGCGGCCAAGCGCTCGACCGGCGTCCCCGGCGGCCCAGAGCCGCGCAAGGTGCGGCAGGTGGCGGTGCTGGGCGCGGGCACCATGGGCGGCGGCGTCGCCCAGCTTGTCGCCCAGGAGGCGGACCTGCCGGTGCGCATGAAGGACGTCCACGCCGACGCCCTGGCGAGCGGCATGACCCACGCCTCGGGGCTGTTCGACCGCCTGGTCAAGAAACGCCGCCTGGAGACCGCCGAGGCGCGGCGCAAGATGGCGCTGGTCCGCCCCACCCTCGACTACTCCGGCTTCGGCCGGGTCGACCTGGTGATCGAGGCGATCGTCGAGAAGATGGAGGTCAAGCAGCAGGTCTTCGCCGACGTCGCCGCCCAGGTGCCGGAGGACGCGATCCTGGCCTCCAACACTTCGTCGCTGTCGATCGAGGGGATCGGCGCCAGGACCCCGCGCCCCGAGCGGGTGGTGGGGATGCACTTCTTCAACCCGGTCCACAAGATGCCGCTGGTCGAGGTGATCGCCGCGCCGCGGACCTCGCCCGAGGCGCTCAACACGGTCTTCGCCTTCTCGCACCGTCTCGGCAAGACCCCGGTGCTGGTCAAGGACGCGCCGGGCTTCCTGGTCAACCGGCTGCTGATGTTCTACTCCTCGGAGGCGATGTGGCTGCTCGACGAGGGGCACCGCATCGAGGACATCGACCGGGCGATGACCGGCTGGGGCATGCCGATGGGTCCGATGGCGCTCACCGACGAGGTGGGGATCGACGTCGCGACCAAGGTGGCGCACATCCTGGCCGGCGCCTTCTCCGACCGGCTGCCGCAGCCCGGCTGGCTCGACCGCATGCCCGAGCACGGCCGGCTCGGCGCCAAGAACGGCTCCGGCTTCTACCGCTACCAGGGACGGGAGAGGAAGGAGCCGGACAACACGGTCTACGCGCTGCTCGGTCTGCATCCCCGGATCTCGAACCCCGACCCCGGAACGCTCGCCGACCGCATGGTGCTGCCGATGATCAACGAGGCGGCGCGCTGTCTGGAGGAGGGGATCGTCGGCAGCGCCGCCGAGCTCGACACGGCCATGATCTTCGGCACCGGCTTCCCGCCCTTCCGGGGCGGCCCCTGCCGCTGGGCCGACCAGGAAGGCCTGGGCCAGATCATCGCCACCCTGGAGCGCTTGGAGACCGCCGCCGGCGAGCGCTTCCGTCCCTCGCGGGCGCTGCGCGCCACCGCCGAAGCGGGCGGGTTCTACGCGCGGTTCCCGCGGACCCTCAACCCCTGACCCATAGTTAGCGCGTATGAGGGGACGGGGGTCCCCTCCGGGAGGCTCCCCCGTCCTCGATAGGAGACGCAGCACCTCCGATTCACCCCCCACTCTCCTCTCCAAACCCTTGTCTCCCTTCAATTTCCCATTCCTGCGTCCCCCTGGCTCACCCTTTGCTCTTCCTGGGAAGACGGTGGCGATTCCACCGGTTGTGGATAGTGGCAGGCACTCGCGAATCGCGGCTGCCTTTCGATATAAAGGGGGTAACACCATGACTCGTACCATTCGCGCTCTCGCGCTCTCCCTGGCGGCATGCAGCCTGGGCACCGCGGCCCTGGCCCAGCAGCCGGCCCCGGCGGAGCCGCAGCGGGGCGATTTCGGCGAGGAGGTCCAGGTCAACGAGGTCCTGCTCGACGTCCTCGTGACCGACGCCAAGGGCAACGCCATCCTCGGCCTCAAGGCAGACGACTTCGTGGTCACGGAGGACGGCAAGCCGGTCGATCTGACGGGTGTGACCTTCTATAGCCACAATGTGCTCGTCGAGTCCGACCAGGAGATCGCCGCCAAGGGTCTCAATGTCGACCGCGTGCCGGAGGACCGGTACTTCGTCCTCTTCTTTCACGACCAGAAGGCCATGGCCGCGGACGCTCCGTTCCTGCTGACGCAGCAGCTCGAGGCCAATCAGCACGTCCGCACCTGGGTCGGCGAGCTGCTCCCCAACGATTGGGTGGCGGTCGTCAGCTACGACGTCAAGCTCAAGGTCCACCAGGACTTCACCCGCGACAAGCAGGCCGTGGTCCGGGGGCTGGGCGAAGCCATGAAGGGCAAGGACAACGAAAACCAGTGGCCGTCGCGCACTCCGGACAAGAGCGCCGGACCGTCGCTGATCGCCTCGCTGCCCCGCGGCAAGGAGCTGCGCAACGAGACGACCACGGTCTATGACGGGCTGCGCCTCGTCGCCGAGGCGGCGGGCCAGACCCGGGGCCGCAAGAACCTGCTGCTCTTCACCAGCGGCGGCGGCTTCGGCCGGGTCAACAACTTCGGCCATGCCACTCCGGACCCCCGGTACTACCCGGACATGGTCCAGGAGCTCAACGACAACAACGTCGCGGTCTATCCGATCGACCTGACGGCGAGCAGCCAGCATCCGCTGGCCGACGTCATGAGCCGGCTTGCGGACGAGACCGGCGGGGAGTACCTGTACCACTTCACCAACTTCACCACGCCGCTGCGGCGCGTGGCGGAGGAGAACGGCGGTTACTACCTGCTGAGCTACAGCAGCGAGCACCCGACCGGCAAGAAGGGGTTCCAGAAGGTGGAGGTCGACACCAAGGATCCGAGCCTCCGGATCCGCACCCGCCAGGGCTACACCTACGGGTCGCAGGCCGAGGGGAAGAGCGGGCGGTAGGTCCCTGAGACACGCTGGAATCGGCCTCCCCGCCGATCTCGCGCGAGCCCCCTGGGTACGCGGGCGTTCCCCCCCCGCTTTACTGGTTGTTTCTAATATAAACAAATACCAGCCCACCAGACA
>JBKKAU010000018.1:0-2163 GCA_046714475.1 Thermoanaerobaculia bacterium | reverse complement strand
GCTGGCGGCCGTCTGCATGGAGCGCTCGCCGGAGCTGATGGTGGCGCTGCTCGGCGTGCTCGAAGCGGGCGGCGCCTACGTGTCGCTCGACCCCGGGTATCCGGCGGAGCGGCTGGCCTTCATGCTGGACGACGCCTGGGCGCCGGTGGTCCTCAGCCAGCGGCGTCTCGCCCGCCTGCTGCCGGCCGGGGCGCGCGCCGTGCTCGTCGACGCGGACTGGCCGGAGATCGCGGCGGGCCGGCCCCTGGCCTCCCACGTCCCGGTCTCCGAGGAGGGGCTGGCGTACCTCATCTACACCTCGGGCTCGACCGGCCGGCCCAAGGGGGCGATGAACACCCACCGGGGCATCTGCAACCGGCTGGTGGGGATGCAGCGCATCCGGGGCCTGACGCTGTCGGACGGCGACCGGCTGTTGCAGAAGACGCCGCTCGGTTTCGACGTCTCGGTGTTCGAGCTCTTCTGGCCGCTGTTCACCGGCGCCTGCCTGGTGCTGGCACGGCCGGAGGGGCACCGCGACCCCGCGTACCTGCGCGACCTGATCGCCGCCGAAGAGGTGACGTCGGCGCACTTCGTGCCGTCGATGCTGCGCGCCTTCCTGGAGCAGGACGGGTTGGAGACCTCCTGCGCCAGCCTGCGCCGGGTGTTCTGCGGCGGTGAGGCCCTGACTCTCGACCTGCGCGAGCGGTTCTTCGGCCGCCTGGGGGCGCGGCTGTTCAACTTCTACGGACCGGCCGAGGCGGCGGTCGACGTCAGCGCCTGGGAGTGCGAGCGGGGGAGCGGGCGCAATCCGGTGCCGATCGGCCGGCCGGTCCCCAACATGCACATGCGGGTGCTGGACCGCGGGCTCCGGCCGGTGCCGGTCGGCGTGCCCGGCGAGCTCTGCCTGTCGGGCGTCGGCGTGGGCCGGGGCTATTGGCGCCGCCCGGAGCTGACCGCCGAGCGGTTCGTGCCCGACCCCTACGACACCGAGGGGTGCGGCCGGATCTACCGCACCGGAGACGCGGCGCGCCTGTCGCCCGACGGCGCGGTCGAGTTCCTGGGCCGTCTCGACTTCCAGGTCAAGGTGCGGGGCGTACGCGTCGAGCTGGGAGAGATCGAGGCGGCGCTGGCTGTCCACCCCGGGCTGCGGCGGTCGGCGGTGGTGGCGCGCGAGGACGTGCCCGGCGACGTCTACCTGGCGGCCTACCTGGTCGCCGCCCGCGAGGAGACCCGCCCCGGAGCCGCGGAGCTGCGGTCGTTCCTCGCCGCCGGGCTGCCGGAGGTCATGGTGCCGTCGGTCTTCGTCTACCTGGAGGCGCTGCCGCTGTCGCCGTCGGGCAAGGTGGACCGGCGGGCGCTGCCGGCGCCGGACCGCGCCGGCGAGCCGGAGCGCGCCTATACGCCGCCGCGCACTCCGGACGAGGAGCTGCTGGCCGGGATCTGGGCCGGCGTGCTCGGCGTCGAGCGGATCGGCGCGGAGGACGACTTCTTCGATCTGGGCGGCCACTCGTTGAGGGCGGTGCAGGTCGCCTCGCGCGTCCGCGAGGCTTTCGGCGTCGAGCTGCCGGTGCGCCGGGTGTTCGAGTCCCCGACCCTGGCCGCGCTGGCCGAGCGGATCGCCGAGGAGCGGCGTGGGGGTGAGCCGGAGGCCGTGCCGCCGCTCGCGCCGGCGCCGCGGGAGGTGCCGCCGCCGCTGTCGTTCGGCCAACGCCGGCTCTGGTTCCTCGACCGGCTCGACCCCGGCAGCCCCTCCTATCACCTGCCGGCCGCCCTGCGCTGCCGCGGGCCGCTACGGGTGGAGGCCCTGGAGCGGGCGCTGGCCGGGGTGGTGCGCCGCCACGAGGTGCTGCGCACAACGTTCGCGGAGCGCGGCGGCGAGCCGGTGCAGGTCATCGCGCCTCCGGGCCTGTGGCGGCTGGAACGGCTCGACCTGGAAGGCCTGGGAGAGGACGAGGCCATGCGCCGGGCCGCCGCCGAGGCGCGCCGGCCGTTCGACCTCGCCACTGATCCGCCGCTGCGCGCCGCCCTGATGGAGCTCGGCCCAGAGGACCACCTCTTAGTGCTGGTGCTCCATCACATCGCCGCCGACGGCTGGTCGGTCGACCTGCTGGCTTCGGAGGTCTCCGAGCTCTACGAGAGGTGGGAGCCGAAGCCGGAGCTGCCGGTCCAGTACGCCGACTTCGC
>JBKKAU010000017.1:0-8354 GCA_046714475.1 Thermoanaerobaculia bacterium | reverse complement strand
GGATCGGCCCGCAGCGTCTCCTTGGCGAGCCGGAGCGCTTCGGCCGGAGGGTGGCCCCGGCCGAGTTGGTGGTAGAGCTGCTCCATGAAGGCCGCGGACGCGGTGTCCCCTACGTCCCAGAGCGTCGCCACGACCGCCGGCGACCCTGCCGCCAGGAAGGCGCCGGTCAGGGAGGCGAGCGCTCCGCCCCCTCCCGATTCCGGGGACAGGGCCGTGCTGCAGGCGGCGAGGACGGTCAGGTCCGCGCCATAGGGGAGAGCCGAGATCTCGTCGGGGGAGAGGAGGCCGTCGTCGTCGCCCTGCGGGGTGAGGAGGATGGCGGTGCTCCGCCCCGGCCGCTCGTCGATCACCGTGTGGGTCGCGAGGTGGACGATCCGCGCTCCCCGGGACACGGCCTGCCGGAAAGCCGCCTCGGTGGCGCGACGGCCGAGGTAGAGGTCTTCTTCCCCCGGGAACCGGCGGGCGATCGCCGCCAGCTCCCGGACGGTCGCCGGCAGCGGGGGGAGGTGGAAGCGGGAGGCCGTGCCACTATTGGAAGACAGGGCGGGGTTCCCGAATCCGAGCAGAGTCACCGCGGGTCTCCGGACAGCAGGCTCGAGCCATGCCAGGGCGGAGCCGCTCGGCAGGTAGCTGACCGTGGCCCTGTCCACGAGGAGCTCGAACGGCAGGTAGCGAAGCCCGCCGTCCGGGGCGATCCTCGTCTGCCGGGGAGAGCGGGGGAGCGGTCCGGCCGATCCGAGGAGCGCCCGCGACAGGACGGCGACGGTCGCGGCGGAGGGCGTCTCCCCCCGCGAGAGGCGGCGGTGGGTTTCGAGGACCCTGGCGAGGAGCGGCGCGGCGGGGCCGAGGTCGGCCATCCGCACGCCGGAGCCGCGGACCGTCCAGAGATAGAGATGGCGCTCGCCGAGGAAGTACTCCAGGAGGACGTCGTTCCCGATCCGCTGCCGCAGGCCGGCGGCCGTCAGGGGAGCGGGCCGGCGCCGGGTCCTGGCGAGGGCGTCGAGCAACTCCCGCGACTTGGCGCGCTGGGCGATCTCCAATGCCCGTTCCGCGTGCCCCGCCCCCGGCCGCGTCTTCTCCAGGCCGGCGAGCACCTCGACGGCGGCGGCGTAGACCGGGCGCTTGTCGCCGAAGAAGTGGAAGCGCAGCGACGGGCGGGGGAGGGCCGAGCGGGCCTGCTCGATCTCGTCCATCGCCCGCTCGAAGCGCTCCAAAGCCCGCTCCGGCTCGCCCCGGGCCGCGGCGACGCGGCCGAGGCCGTCGAGGGCCGACCACCGCCCCTCGGCCGAGCCGCTCCGCTCCGACGCCGCGAGGCAGCGCTCGAAGACCTGATGGGCCTCGTCCAGCCGGCCGCGGTCGAGCAGCAGGCGGCCGAGGTAGAAGAGGTCCTGGATCTCCTCCGTATGGTCGCCGCTCGCCTCGGCGTAGCCCAGTGCCTTCCGATAAGCCTCCTCGGCGGCTCGCGGCCGCTCCAGGTTCAGGTGGTGGACCAGGGCGATGTTCAGCCAGGCGTTGGACAGCGCGGCCGTGTCCTCCCGCTCGAAGGCCGCGACCGCCTCCCGGAAGGCCTCCAGCGCGCTCACCGGGTCGCCCAGGTTGCGGTAGACGACGCCGGTGTTGACCCGCAACGCGGCGCGGCGGCGTGGGTCGAGCGCGTCCCCTTGCGCCAGGACCTGGCGGTAGAGGTCGAGCGCCTCGCGGAAGGCGCCGAGCCGCTCCAGGACGACGCCCTGGTTGATGCGGGCGACGCGGATCTGCTCGGCCGCCCAGGGCTCGCCCCGGTGCCGGCCGGCCAGCCTGGCGGCCTCGGCGTGCCAGCGCATCGCCTGGTCGTAGCGGCCGGCGGAGGTCGCGACCAGCCCCAGGTTGGCGAGGTTGATCACCTGGCTCTCGCCGTCGCCGCTCCGGCGGTTAATCTCCAGGGCCTTGCGGAAGTGCCGCTCGGCGTCGTCGAAGCGTCCGAGGTACTGGAGCACGAGCCCGGCGTTGTTGAGCGTCCTCGCCAGGCTCGGCGGGTCGTCCAGCCCCTCCTCGAGGCGCAGGGCCTCCCCGCATTCGGCGAGCGCCGCGCGGTAGTCGCCCAGCTCGGTCAGCGCGACGCAGGCGTTGCTGCGCGCCAGGGCGGCGTCCTCCGGTCCGGCCGTGCCCGCCACGGCGCGGTAGGCGGCGACCGCCTCCCGGAGTTTCCCTTCGTCGTGAAGCGCGAAGGCGTCGTCGAGGGTCTGAGCGGGGAGAGGAGGGCCGAGGAGGGCCAAGAGGCAGACGCAACGGAACGCGGCGGCGAAGGCGGTGCGGCCAGGCTGCCCGGCACCGCCCGCCGTCAGGTCGCTGATCGCCGGAGTCCGCACCCCGGCGATTCTAGAGGCGATCGGCTGTCGAGCGCGGCACGCCGCCACGGCGTTCCAAGGTCTAGGCTTCCGGCCCCGGGATGTCGGCTTCTGTCTCCTGACGAATCCAGTCGACGAACTGATCGACGCGGACGTAGATGCCGCCGTCGCCGCAGACTTTCTCGGTGTTCTCGATGCCGCGCGAGGTCACGCCGATCAGCGCGTGCCCCCCCAGGGACGTCCGGATGTAGGCGGGGCCGCCGCTGTCGCCGCGGCAACTGTCCCGCAGCAGGCCTCGGTGGCCGGCGACCATCTCCTTGCCCCTCAGGCATCCGAAGTTGGCCTCATCCGCGGCGCTGCCGCAGCCGATCGAGGTGATCGGGACCGTGACCTTGCGTTTCTGCCCGAATCCCTTGGTGCCGTCGAAGTCGACCGTGCCGAAGCCCACCAGGGTCACCGTGTTCCCCTGGGCCTCCGCGCCCTGGGCGATGTGCCGCGGCTTCACCGTCGAGTCCCGCTCGAGGACGAGGACCTGCAGGTCCACATCCGGGTGGCTGTGCTTCTCCTTGACCTTGATGACCTCGCCGAGATGGAGCTTGGTGATATCCCGTCCCTTGAGGAACACCCGCGTAGGGTTGGTGCAGTGCCTCGCCGTGACGACGACGTTCGGGGCGATGAGCGTGCCGCTGCAGAAGAAACCGTTGTCGTTCCCCACGGCGCAGCAATCGGGGAACTGGGAGGTCGGCGTGCCGCCGACGATCGAGTCGGCTTCGTCGGTCCGCGTTGGAGGGATGACGTTCGAGCTGTCGAAGATCTCGTCCCCCTCGTCCTGGCCGGCGGCCACGGCAGGCACGCCGGACGGGGCGTCCTCGGTCGCTTTCAACTGGTCCACCTCCTGCTCGAGTTGCTCCAGCTTGTCTCGCAACTCTTCCACGAGCTTCTCCACCCGCGTGTACCTGGCCATGCGTGCTCCTTCCTTGGGTTCAACCGGTCCGTTGGAACAGAGTTCGGAAATCCAGCTTGCGCACCATGCCTCTCAGGTGTTCCTCGCGGGCTTTGGTGAACCCGCTGGGTCCGACCTCGCCCGCCGCCGCCGGGCCCAGGAACTGGGGCCGTGGGATCGCCGCGATGAATTGCAGCGCCCGTTTGTGAATGTCTTGCGCGTCGTCGTCGGCGGCGGCGTCGAGGAGCGCGATCTGGGCGGCCGCGGGTATGAGCCGGTAAGGGAAGGGCGGCGCCCCGTCCGGCTGGGGACGCAGGAGCCCCTTCTGAAGAAACCTGGCCAGCGCCCGCACCTGGCCGTCGGCTTCCACCGTCATGACGAGGAGTTCGCGCAGCTTGCGTCCCTTGAGGGCCGTAGCCAACGGCTCGTCGAGGACGAGCTCGGCCATGGCTGCGCAGTCGTCGACCAGCGGCTGGAGGTCTTGCGGCTCGCCATAGCGCTCGCGCCAGGCCTTTTCCAACTCGTCCGCAGTGGCGGCTCCGTCCGGGACGCCGGCGCGGCGCAGGAGAGCGCCGAGGAGGAAGATCCGCACATAGGGAGTTGGATGCGGATCGCCGGGGGTGGGCTTCACGACCTCGGTGTCGGGGAGCAGGAGCAGGGACGTCAGCGCGTGGGCGAAGGCCCTGCCGCCGAGCAGGATTCCAAAAACATCGGCGATGACCTCGCGCAGCCATTCACGCCAAATCGGATGACGTTCCTGGAGACGCTGCGCCAGCAACGGCGAGAAGGCCTGGAACAGCTCCAGGTCGCGGTCGAGGACATGCCCGACCTCGTGATAGATGCTGCAGTAGGTCCAGATCGCGGGTGTGTGGTGGAACGGCAGCGAGATCACGGGGACCGGCAGCTCCAACTCGGGGAGGTGGTCCGGCTGGAGCTTGAAGGCGGAGAAGAAGTGGTTGCGGGTATATGCCTGGGGCGAGAGGAGGGCATTGAGATAGGTGAGCGGCGGCTCGCGAAACTCCGAGAGAGCGCCGAATTTCCTGGCCTGCTGGATACAGAGATTGTAACAATCCGCCGCGATCAGGTCGGCGGCATCCAGCGCCTCGCGATAATGGACAGGATCGGCCCGTTGCGTGAGTATGTATCGGAAGATCGCCATGATTCCATGGACACCCACCATCTCCATCTCCAGGTCCATCCGGGCTTCAGCGAACGGCTCCGGCTCCTCGGCCTGGAGGAGCGCTTCCAGACGCTCGTCCTGAATCTTTTGGAGCTCCTCGAAGAGCAGGTTGACGGCCTTGAACTGGGAGCGGTGGATCCCCATGCCGTCCTGGTTCGAAGCGGCGAGCTGCTGCCAGTGCGCAACCTCTGCCGTAAGCATCCCGGCGCGGAGCTTCAGCTCGGTGAGCAATCGTGTCTGCAGTGACATTTTTAAATAATCCCGCCTGCCCCGGAGCCATAGTGGCTTCCGCCAAGAGCATACCTCGGCCATGCTATGATCGCTAGAGTCCACCCCCGGCCCGCCACGGCTGGACAGGAGTGATTCATGACACAGCGAATGTCCCGCTATGAAGAGATCGTGGTGCGGGTCATACCGTCTCCCGCCGAGACGTCCAGAAGATTCAGCGAAAGCGACAAGGTGCGTCGTTACGACGCTTTGATCTATACAAATCTTGCGATCCCGGAGTTGACGCCGGGCGAGCTGCCCGCCGGTCAGATGCGCCAGGTGGACGGCCTTCCGCTGGTCGCTTGCGAAAGGATCGATCTGCGCTGGCAGGCCTATCAGGAATACCTGGCGCACTTTGATCTGGGTAAAAAAAGCGTGGGCCCCATGCAGGACCGGCTGGTGGAAGCGATGACCCGCGGCCTGCAGGTCCTGTTCACCGGGTTTCCCTGGACGGAAAGACCGGTGCGGCTCTGGTGGTCGGTGGAAGCGCCGGAGCTGGAGGATCTGCCGTGGGACCTGCTGGCCAACGCCGGGCATGGCCCCGCGGAGACGGAGTTCTCCTTCGTGCGCGGCATGCCCCCGAAGGTGCCGCCGCCGCTCGTCCCGGTGGAAGGGCCTCTGCGGCTGGGCCTGGTCGGCCGTCCCGGATTCGGCTTCGACTCGCTGTTGCAGACTCTGGCGCCGGGCAGCGTCCCGGGCATCGAGGTCACGGTGTTGCCGTTGCCGCCTCTCCAAGCCCTGCGTACCGCCGTCCGGGAGGGTCTGGAGCTCTTGCACATCGTCGCCGACGGCGAGGTCCTGCTCTCCTACGAGGGGCTCCTCTACTTCCATGGCGAGCGCGAGCCGAGAGTCTCGTCCGGCGAGCTGAGCAGTTGCCTCCACGGCAGCCGGGTGACGGTGCTCTGTCTCACCGCCAGCGAAGACAGAAACCCGGACATGGTCGAGATCGGCGGCTATTCCGTCCCGTCGGCGTATCGGGCGTTCGCGCAGATCGCGAGCGAGGATCTGCCGCTCCCGAACATCGTCGCGCCGTTGGGGCCGCTCGACCCCGTCCGGCTCAGGGAATTCTGGCGCAGGTTCTATGTCCATCTCGCCGCGACGCACCGCATCGAGGAGGCGATGTCCCAGGGCCGGCAGAACGGGCCCGTCCCCATGGCGCTCTTTCTGCGCCACTCGCAAGGAGTGTTGTTCCGCCGCGGCGGAGCCCCTACGTCCACCAGGGCCGTCAGGTCGGCGCGCGAGGAGGCCCCTAGCCAGCTCGAAGCCGAGCTCCAGGTCTCGCGCAACCTCATCGGTCAATTGCATACCCTGGCCGCGCGGTACGGCGCACTGCCGGACAGCGTCAACGAGTTCCTGGAGAGCCACGGCCAGCGGAACTCACAGCTCGACGCGGAGCTGGAGAGCTGGAGGCGGCCGGAGGATGACGATCTATGAGCGACTGCCTGATCGAGTTCAGGAAAGATGGGGAAAAACTCGATCTGAAAGTGTTTCCTCCGGAAGGCGGAGAGGGGGAACGGTTCATCCGTCAGCTTCCGGACCTGGCGGCCTCGGACCTGGATGAGCTGCGTCTCGGACAGCCGACGGACGAGGTCGTCGACCGGGTCACCGCGAAGGTCAGCGAATGGCTGCTGAACCCGAATCCGAACACGCACAAGGCCGAGCTGGACCTGGCCAAGATCCTGGGCCTCGCCCAGGCCGCGGGGGGGTCTTCCCGTCTCCTCTTCAGCGCCCGTGACATCGATGATCCTGCCCTGCGTTCGCAACTGTTCGACATCCCCATGGAGCTGCTGGTCCAGGAGAAGAACGGCGAGCCTTTCATCACCAACAACCGCGTCGCGGCGATGATCCATCTGCTGCCCAAGGCGATACAGCCGCCGACATCCTCCAAGGCGGGCGCCCTGCCCTTCAAGGTGCTGGTCGTCCGCTCGAACCCGGACGACCTGGGCAAGGCGGTGCCCGAGGCGGCAGAGCTGCAGAAGCACATCCTCGAGCAGAGGCCGGACCTCAAGGACAACCTTGTCGTCGACGTCCTCTCCAGTGAAAACGGCTTCCAGGCGGCGGGCCGTCCGACCCGAGAGCAGTTTGTCAAGCAGCTCGAGCAGCCCTATGACGTTCTGGTCTACCTGGGGCATGGCGACGTACGGCAGCCGGATGCGGGCGCGCTGCCGATCGGTGCTCTCCTGCTTGAAAACGAAGACGGAACGGCCCACGACTCGTTCGACGCCAAGAGGCTGTCGTCACTGTTGCATACCCGACCCGTGCCGGTCGTGCTGCTCGTCGGCTGCCTGACGGCTGCGGAGCTCCCTCAGGGGGTCCAGATCAGCGACCTGAAAAGCGACATTCCGCGTTGGATGCGCGGCAGCCAGGGGGTGGCGCAGGCATTGATCAATGGCCAGTCCGGCGTGCAGCTGGTGGTCGGGATGCGGTACCGTGTCGAGAGGAACGACGCCCTCGTCTTCTTGAAGAGGTTTTTCAAGAGCCTGCTGACCGATACGAAGCTCGTAGGGAATGTCGAGGCCGCCGTACGCTCCGCGCGGGTCGATTTGCGGGTCCTCGGAAAACAACACATCAGCTGGGCGGCTCCGACCATCTTCCGGATGCTGGGTGAAGAGCCGATGTTCAGCTTCCTGGCGTCCCAGCGTACCCTGGAACCTTCTCCGAAGACCCAGGAGCTGCGGAGCCTCGTGTGGGAGTCCTTGAAGTCATTGTCGAGCAATCAGGCGGGGGCTTCCCCTCTGCAGCCGGATCTCCTCAATATGCTCGACCGTATCGAGCACGGCATGATCGCGGAGCTGGGGGGCGCGGCGGCGATTTT
Organism: Thermoanaerobaculia bacterium; assembly: GCA_046714475.1. Taxonomy (GTDB): domain Bacteria; phylum Acidobacteriota; class Thermoanaerobaculia; order Multivoradales; family UBA5704; genus DASPJI01. The sequence goes on along the minus strand of JBKKAU010000017.1, from coordinate 822 downwards.
GACGCCCGATCTCGTCCGGGTTCCTCCCGATCAGTTGAAGCCCGCGCCCGAGAAAACAACGGTCGTGGTGCCGTTCAGGCTCGACAGGCCTCTCTCCGTGAGCAGGCTCCAGGGCGTGGTGGTCGAGAGCAGCGGCTCGGCATCCATCTCCGAGGTGCGGGCGTCGGCGGCGTTGGAGCAAGCCGGATTCGAGCTGCTCACCGGAGCTCCAGGGGGTGGCACGATCCGTTTCCGCGTCGAGGCGAACCCGGGGGGTGTCAAGGAGATCCCGGCTGGGGTCTTGTTCGAGGTCGTCCTGGCGATCGGCGCGTCTATCCAGACGGTTTACACCCTCGGGCCGGGCACGGTGACGTCTGATCCTGCGCACCCCCTGGGAGTGGCCCAGGGCGCCGTGATCGTACAGTCGCCGTAAACCGTTCATCACCTTGGACACGGACAACTCCTTCGTTCGCGCGCAGAACAGGTTCGGCTGGAACCTGCTGCGCGAGATCGCGAAAAACTACGCTCCAGAGAACGCTCCAGAGAACATCCTGCTCTCACCGCTCAGCCTGGCGCTCAGCCTGGCGATGGTCTACAACGGCGCCGTGGGGGAGACCCGGGAGGAGATCGCCGCCGCCCTGTCTTTCGATGAGCCTGACCTCGAGACCGTGAACCGGTCCGCCGCGGCTCTCCTCCAGGCGTTGCGGACGACCGAGGAACAGATCACGGTTGCGATCGCCAACGGGCTCTGGGTCGACGCCAGGCTGGCGCCCGACTTCCTGCAACGCGTCGCCTCCGCGTATGAGGCGGAAGTCAAAGAGCTCGATCTGAACAGCTCTTCGG
>JBKKAU010000016.1:0-15766 GCA_046714475.1 Thermoanaerobaculia bacterium | reverse complement strand
GCCCAGCGCCAGCCGGCCGGCGCCATCGCGGTCGAAGCGGGCTCCCAGGTCGAGCAGCGCCTGGACCCGCTGCGGCCCCTCGCCGGTCAGCAGGTCGACCACGGCGAGGTCATTGAGACCGGCGCCGGCCGTGACCGTGTCCGCCGCGTGGAGGGCGGGCGAGTCGTCCGCGCCGACGGCCACCGCGATCCCGCCCTGCGCCCAGGGGCTCGAGCCGCCATGGCCGAGGGTTGCCTTGGTGAGCACCGTCACCCGCGACGGCACGCAGCCGAGCGCCGCGGTCAGACCGGCGATGCCGCTGCCGACCACCAGGACGTCGGATTGCGCGACGCCGTCGAAACCGCCGCGGAGGACGTTCACCGGCCCTCCTTGCGCCCGACCGCGAGCATCCTCTCGAGGGCCAGCCTGGCCCGCTCCGACACCGCCGGGTCGACCTCGACCTCGTGCTCCATGGCCTGGAGCGAGCGCAGGATCTTGGCCAGCGAGATCCTCTTCATGTGCGGGCAGAGCGCGCACGGCCGCACGAACTCGACGTCGGGGAACTCGACCGCCACGTTGTCGCTCATCGAGCACTCGGTGACCATCACCACCCGACGCGGCCGATGGTCGCCGACGTGGCGGATCATCGCCGCCGTCGAGCCCACGAAGTCGGCCTCCGCCAGCACGTCCGGCGGGCACTCCGGGTGGGCCAGGATCTGGATGTCGCCGCCGTGCGCCTGGCGGTAGCCCCGCAGGTCGGCCCCCGAAAAGCGCTCGTGCACCTCGCAGTGCCCCTTCCAGAGGATCACCTCGACGTCGGTCTGCTGCGCCACGTATTGGCCGAGGAACTCGTCGGGGAGGAAGATCACCCGGTCCACCCCCAGCGACTCGACGACCGCGACCGCGTTCGCCGAGGTGCAGCAGACGTCCGACTCGGCTTTGACCGCCGCCGAGGTGTTGACGTACGTCACCACCGGCACGCCGGGATAGCGCTGCCGCAGCAGGCGGATGTCATCGGCCGTGATCGACGCGGCGAGCGAGCACCCCGCGTCGAGGTCCGGGATCAGCACGGTCTTCTCCGGCGACAGGATCTTCGCCGTCTCGGCCATGAAGTGGACGCCGGCGAGGACGATCACGTCGGCCTCGGTACTGGCGCCGTACTGGGCGAGCGCCAGCGAGTCGCCGGTAAAGTCGGCCACGCCGTGGAAAATCTCCGGCGTCTGGTAGTTGTGGCCGAGGATCACGGCGTTCCGCTGCCGCTTGAGCTCGTTGATCGCGGCGATATAGGGAGCGTGGACCGCCCACTCCAGGTCCGGGATGACCTGCCGCGTCCGCTCCCGGATGGGCGCGGTGGCACGGGCCACCTCCGGCGTGAAATCCAACGTGGGAAAGCTACCCGAGGTCTGCAGGCTCATCCGTCTCCCCCCTATGCTCATCCTGAGCATATAGAGCTCATAAAGAAGGGCCGATCTGGTCGGCCTCTGCTTATACTATAACTGAGCATTACCCGCGTCAATTCCCTGTGACACGGGTAACGCGGCGGCGTCAGGGCGCGATGAATCGCGCCCTCGCCTACCGGCGCACGCCCGGGAGCCCGACCCCGGGGGCCGGCCGTTCGCGCAGGACGTCTCGCCGGAAGACGAACAGCTCGGCGGGCCGGCCGCCGGTCTGGAGGTCGAGCCGGCCGGTGCCTTCGACGAGGCCGCCGTGCTCGACCAGGCGCCGGAAGTTCTGCTTGTGGAGGCGGACGCCGGCGAGCGCCTCGACGACGCGCTGAAGCTGGAGCAGCGTGAACGTCGGGGGGAGCAGCTCGAAGACCACGGGCCGGTACTTGATCTTGCCGCGCAGCCGGCCGAGCGCGGTGGCGAGGATGCGGCGGTGGTCGAGGGCCATGGGCCGGCCGGGCAGCAGCTCGGGCACGGGCCGCGCCGGCATCTCCTCTCCCCGGTCCGCCCGGTCGCGCAGAGCTTCCGGTACCAGCAGGGCTTCGTAGAGCACCTCATAGCGTTCGAGCACCCGCTCGCCGTCCCAGCCGACGCCGCTCAGTCCGAAGACGATGTCGGCCCGCTCGCGCCGCTCCTGGCGGGAATGGGGGTCGGGGGCCGCCGCCGCCCAGAGCTCCAGGGCCGGGGCGATATGGGAGTCGATCACCCGCGGCCGGCCGTCGCGCCAGTCCTCCCAGGGGAAGAAGTCGTACCAGCCGAGCCACCGCGCATCGAGCCGTACCGTTACTTCGCGCACCAGGGCAAGATAGGCGACCGAGACCACGCGGGGACCGCCCTGGCTCTCCTCGGGCTCGCGGTTGCGGTCGCCGAAGGTATAGAGCTGCTCGACGTAGCCCAGCTCGAGGCCGGTCTGGTCGTGCACCCACCGCCGCAGGCCGCGGTCGAGCGTCGGATCGGTCCCGGGTTCGAGCGGACCAAAGGGAAGGGCGTCCTCGACGGCGCCGCCGGGCCGCGTCAGCCGGACCGTGAGGATGCGGGGCACCTCCTCGGTGACGGCGACGATGACGGCGTTCAGTCCGATGGCGACTTGCATGGCCTCTATAGAAGACGTGCTCTATCCCCGTCCCATCGTGGCATACCTCGGCGTATTGCGGCAGGGGCGGAGGCTTATCCGTTCTTGAACACATCGGTGCTCAGGTAGGCCAGAGTCGGCCATCAACGTGACCACCTTGCACCTGGCCCCAGCCGCTCCGCGACTTGAAGCGCGGCGACGACGTTGGCTCCGGAAGACGTGCCCGCGAAGAGCGCCTCCTCCCGCGCGATGCGCCTCGCCATCTCCTTCGCGTCGGCTGTCTTGACCGGCAGGATTTCGTCTACGAGGTTCGGGTCCCAGAGTGGAGGTATGTAGCCAATCCCGACGCCTTCGATCTTGTGGGGTCCTGCTTGCCCCCCCCAGCAACACCGAGGATTCGGCGGGTTCGACGACGACGATCTTGATGCTCGGTTTGTATCGCTTCAGAATGGTGGCGACCCCACGCGAAGAAGCCGCGGTACCCGCGCAGTGAACGAAGGCGTCGATCTCTCCGTTCGTTTGACTCCAGATCTCCTCCCCCAACGGGTAATAGCCCGCGATGCTGTCGTAATTGTTGAGCTGGTCGGTCCAGTAAGTGTTCGGCTCCTGGCTCAACCGGCTGGCGGTTTCGATCATGTCCAGGATCAGCTTCCTGGTCGTGAGGCCTCCCTCGCTGGGGACGAGCGTGAGCTGCGCGCCCAGCGCCGCCATTTGATCCAGCTTATCCCGGCTGAACGCATCGGAGCTGACGATGTGGAAACGGTAGCCTTTCGCGGCGCAGACCAACGCCAGCGATGCGCCCGTGCTACCGCCCGTGTACTCGACGACGGTGTCTCCGGGCTTCAGTCGACCGTCCGCCTCCGCCCGCGAAATCACGGCGTGCGCCATCCGGTCCTTGACGCTGCCGGTGGGGTTCTCCCACTCGAGCCTCACGAGGACCTCCGCGGATTTGGGTGGAACGACCTTGTGAAGTCGAACCAGCGATGTGTTGCCGATAGCGTGGAGAGTGTCCATGGGTTTCAGAAGACTCGTAGAAAGCGCTTCGTCCTCTGTTCAGCTCCGATCGTAGAAGAAGGGCGGCTCGATCCCGAACGCGAACGGGCCAGGAGATCATAGCCTCCCAGGGTCTCTACGCAGCCCGCTCGCGCGGAATGTCGAATCGGGTACCGCGACATCGAACCCGACGCTCGTCACGCCGACGATGATCTTGCCGGTCCTGGCACGCTTCTTTCGATCGCTCTTTCCAGGCGGTGGAGGCGCACTATCCTGGATAGCTGAGAATGCTAATGATACCGCTGGCGATCGCGAACACCTCGAGCGCGAACCTGCGCAGCCTACGATAGTTCACGTCCGTCAGGACCTCGCAAAGCCAGACAGTGCCGCGAAGGATCGGGGGTGCGAACACGATCGGCACCGCGAAGACCATGAGGAGCAACGGCAGGCACACGGAAAGACCGGCGGGGAAGATCAGGAAGGCACAGGCGCGGCAGGAATCCAGCGCCCGCATCGCCATCATCAGAGGCAGGCTGGGAGTGAGGAGCATGTAGAAGGCCGCCAGATGAAAAAGCCCGCTGTCCTCCAGCGGGATGCCGGCGACCACCTCCGGCCGAGTCACCGAAGTCCACCAGAGCGGCAGCGCATAGCCGCCGCCGAGGAGTAGCGCGCTGCTCGCGAGCAGCGGCGCGATCGAACCACGGCCCATGACGATCAGATACGACCATCGGGTCAACCTGTAGGAGGCGAAGTTCCAGAGGGTCCAGGCCAGGATCAGAAAGGGCGAGAACAGCAGCAAACCGCAACCAGCGTCGGTCAAAGCCTCGTTCTCATACTCCTCGGCCGCCCTGGAGCTCGCGACGTCAAGGTCCTGGAATCCCGAGATCAGGGCGCCGAGGTTCAACAGCACGACAAGGATCAGGAACTTCGTGGGGGCGAACCCCTCCGGCTTTTCAAACAGACCGGCAAGGAGAGCGGAGCTGAGGCTGAAGACGCGGTGCTGGGAACCCTGATCGAGGTGCGTCGAGGCCCGGAACCAGAGGTCGTCCAGCAAGGCCCTCACACGCGCGGTCGAGAGCGCCGTCGATACGATATAGACCAGAGTAGATCCAAGGGCGGCCGCGACCATGAGGGAGAAGAGTGTGGAGCGGAGTTCCATACCAGTCACGGATGTAGGCTCATCCGCCGGAATCGCGAAGTCTTTGGAAGATCATAGCCTGCATCCATGGAGAGTCCAAGGACGCGACTGCTCTCTCCGGCCTCGGCCGGGTCAGCCTTTGTCCTGTGCTCTCCCCCGGGCACCGGTCCGCCGTCTCGGCGTCGGCGGGGATGATCCGCTCGGGCGAGTCGAATCGCTGCGCCTTGCGATAGTCTCTGCCCGTGCCGACGCCCCGATCCGACAATCTGCTGTCCCCCTGTGTCCTGGTAGTCAAGACGCCGGTGGCCTCCCGCAAGCGGGTGGCGGACCGCCTGGCCCGCACCGGCCGGCGGCTCGCCGGCGAGGTGGCGGATGCTGCCAGCGAGCAGCAGCTCACCCTCGCCACCCTGCACGAAGCCCTCGCCCGCCTGGACGTTGTCCCCACCACCGTCTCGGTGGATGCCCTGGACGCCCGGGCACGCCGGGCCATCGCCCGCGCCCGCTTCGTGATCTCGGTGGGCGGTGACGGGACCCTCCTCGCGGCCTCGCACTGGGTGACCGGGGCCGCCCTGCTGGGCGTCAACTCCGCGCCGAAGTCGAGCGTGGGGTATCTGACCTCCACCCGCCGCGCCAGCCTGGCTCGGGACCTCCGGCGCATTTCCAAGGGGAAGATGCTGCCCCGGCCGGTCGCCCGCATCGAGGTGGAGCTCGAAGGACGGCTGCTGCCGCCGGCGTTGAACGACGTCCTCGTGGCGCACGAGCAGCCGGCGGCGACCAGCCGCTACCGGTTGCATCTCGGCCGCCGGGCGGAGGACCACCGCAGCTCCGGATTGTGGGTGGCGTCGCCGGCGGGCTCGACGGCCGGCATCCGTTCCGCCGGCGGCACGCCGATGCCCCTCGACGCGCGCCGGCTCCAGTTCCGCGCCCGCGAGCTCTACCGCGTGCGGGACCGCGGCGCGACGCTCGAAGCCGGCTTCGTGGAGGAAGGGCAAGAGCTGGTCATCGAGTCGGCCATGGAGTCAGGCTGGCTCTACATCGACGGCTCGCGGCTGCCGTCCCGGTTCCCCTTCGGCGCCCGCGCCACCTTCCGCATCGCCGAGCGCCCGCTCCTCCTCTTCGCCGACCCGGCGCGCTGGGCGCCCGTCTGAGCGGCAGAGGCCCTTCCAGGGTGTGGACGAGCGTCGTCTTGAGCGGATCGAGCCAGATCCCGCCGAGCCGGCCGGTGGTCCTCTGCCGTGCTACCATCCTGGTCTCCAGTTGCCTGAGGTCCCATCTGCCGGTCCTTTCGAGGAGGCCTTGATGAGGTCACGCCGCGCCGCCCTCTCTCTGGTCCTGGTCACCCTGCTCGCGGCGGCGTTCACGTTGCCGCGGTCTGTTGCTCCGGTGCGTGCCACAGAGCCCATGGAGGATCGCGTCCCGGCGGTCTGCCGGGAGGGGCTGCCGCTGCCCAGCGAGTACGAATTCAGGAAGTCGGAGTACGAGCTCCTCGTCGGACGCTTCATGAAGGCGGAGTGCTACAAGCACCTCGGGTGGCCCCACGACGTCCGGATCCGCCCGTCCGGCCCGACCATCGCGACGCTGGGGACGTCGAGCTCCGATCCCCACCTGCCGGCCTGGGTGGCCCAAAGCTGGGCGGTGCATGGCACGGTGCAGGTCTACTACTCGCCGGACGTCTACCGCTGGATGTGCGAACGCGACGCGGCCGGCAAGCGGGAATTCGTCGCAGAGTGCCGCAAGACCTGTCCGCAATGCGATCTGGAGGGCCACCGGGAGGGCAACCGCGAGGTCCGTGCCATTGCCGACGGCGCCATGGTGGTCAAGCTGATGTATGGGACGACCACCGAGGAGATGCTCCGCGACCCGAATCCTGCCTCCCATAAGCTCCTCAGCCTCCCCTTCATGGTCAAGGACCGGCGGGGCGCCAAGGACGGCTGGTGGTGGGGCACCTGGGTGCCCACGGAGATCGTGCCCCAGGAGTCGCAGCTCGACTGGCCGCCGCCCACCAACTTCCCGTATCCCTGGATGGGCTTCGGCTACTACTGCGTCAACTGCCATGCCTCGGCCGAGGCGGAATTCACCTTTTCCAACCTGGCTTTCGTGGTCGGCAAGCCCGACAGCTTCCCGACGTTTTACCTGCAGGACCAGCCGCCCCTCCTGGACGACAATCCCAAGGACAGTATCGACGTTGCCTCCGACGCGCACGTCGAGATGATGCCCGCGCACGACCGCGTCCGTGCTTTGGGGCCGCCTTCCGGGGTGAGCCGTGTGAGCCAGCCACTGTCCGCGTATTCGAAAGATTTTCTCGCGACGTTTGGCTCCCGGCGGGTGGCGAAGCCGACCTGGAAAGAGGCCGAAGCGAGGCTGGCCATGCCTCCAGAGCCCTACGATCACGCGGTGGCCGGCGCGGACGGGCCGCCGTTGTTCTTCACCTCGGACCAGTGCGTCGGCTGCCATGCCGCGGGCTCGACCGGAATGCATTTCGATATGACGCTCCAGCCGGCGAGCCAAAAGGCCTACGACGGGTTGATCAACATCTCTCCCTACGGCGAATGGCGCGGCTCGCCCATGGGACTCGCCGGCCGCGATCCGATCTTTTTCGCCCAACTCGAGACCGAGGAGACGTTGCACACCGGCATCACCTCGATGGTCCAGGACCTGTGCCTGCACTGCCTCGGCGTCATGGGGCAGAGGCAGTTCTGTCTCGATCAGTTCCCCGGTGATCCCAAGAAAGCGAACGAGATCTGCAACAACACGGGGCTGCTGGGGCTGAATCAGAATTCGCAACCCATCGCGAAACGTGAGCTGTTCCAGCGCAAGATGGTCAACGCCATCCCCTACCAGGCGGTCACGCCTCAACAGCAGCGGGATTCCCATTATGGAGGCCTCGCCCGCGACGGCGTTTCCTGCACGGTTTGCCACCACATCCAGATCGATGAGAAGAAGCCCATCGGCGACACCTTCACCGGGGACTTCTCCGTGGGCGCGCCGGAGGAGATCCACGGCCCCTTCGAGGGGCCGCAGCAGGTGCCGATGGATCACACGCTGGGCGTCAAACCGGTCCAGTACGCGGGCCTTCAGTCTTCCAAGATCTGCGGGAGCTGCCACAGCGTGGTGCTGCCGGTCTTCGACGGCAGCAAGCCCTTTATCGATCGGGAGACCGGCAAGCCGAAGATCATCATCGAGCAGGCCACCTATCCGGAATGGGTGTTCAGCGACTTCCGCGATGGCGGCGCGACGCCGCGCTCGTGCCAGAGCTGCCACATGGCCACGACCTATCCGGGAGTGGACGGTACGCTGGAATCCAAGATCGCCTCTATCCAGGAGGCGAGCAACATGCCGCAGACCGAGAACCGGCGGCCGATGTCGGAGATCGATCTGACGCCGAGGACGCCTTTCGCCCGCCATGTGCTGGTGGGGCTGAACGTCTTCTTCAACAAGATCGCGCAGCAGTTCCCGGACATCCTGGGCATCCGTATCCAGGATCCCATGCTTGTCTCCCGCGGCGTGGCTCCCCTGGCGACCACCTACGACTCCATGATCCAGCAGGCCGACAACGAGACCGCGTCCGTGGCGGTGCAAAAGGTCGAGATGGCGGGGGATCAGCTCAAGGTCCAGGTGGACATCCAGAACCTGGCGGGCCACAAGCTGCCGTCGGGCGTGGGCTTCCGCCGGCTCTTCGTCGAGCTGTCGGTGCTCGACGCGAGCGGCCAGCCCATCTGGGTGTCCGGCCGCACCTCGCCGGTCGGCGCGATCCTCGACGAGAAAGGCCGACCGGTGAAGGGTGAATTCCTGTGGAAGGACGACTGCCGGCCCATGACCGCGGCGGAGCAGAAGGACTGGTTCCAGCCCCACTACACGAACATCACGCGGCAGGATCAGGTGCAGATCTATCAGGAACTGGTACGAGATCCACGAGGCAAGCTCACCACCAGCTTCCTTTCCATCGCCCAGGACCTCAAGGACAACCGGCTCCTGCCACGGGGTTGGGACCCGAGCCTCGAGCGGGCGCGAGAGGAAGGCCTGGGCAGCGCAAAGCTCAGCGCGGAGGCGTTGGTCCACGACATCCTGCCCAAGCTGCCGTCCGGCGGCGGCGGAGAGGTGAAGGATCCCTGGTACCTGCCCAAGTCCCAGGGCGGCTTGGGAGGCGGCGGCGACACCTTGACCTACACCATCCCGCTGCCGGACCTGAAGGGCCGCCAACCGGCCACCGTACAAGCGCGACTCTTCTACCAGTCCATCCCGCCCTACTATCTGCAGGACCGCTTCTGCACGGCCGGGGAGAAACCGGACACCTCGCGCCTCTTCTTCCTCACCGGCCATCTCGACCTCTCCGGCACGCGGGCGGAGGGCTGGAAGCTGCTGGTGGTGTCGTCTGGGAAGGTGGCGGTGGGATCAGCAAGTGCCAGGCGGGCCTTACGCTCCTCCTTCTAACGAGGCGCTCGGCGGACGGTAGTCATCGCGGCTCCTCTGGTGAGATGGTCGTGGACGCGCGCCTCACGAACGGCTCAGGCTCAACGGCAGCACGTCCCTGTGCTCCAGAGCGCGCTGCCCGCGTAGTAGATGACGACGTTCCCGTCGCTTTGTACCCGCAGGTAGGCTTCGGGATTTCCATAGGTGAACGTGTGCCAGACCGGAGCACCGCCATCGTCGTAGATCACGAAGTTGCCGTCGCTCTGCAGGCTCGCGCGTCCGGCGGAGGTCCCGGCGGTGCCGGATGCCCAGATGGGCCCGACGCCGCTCTGATAGAGCACGAGGTTGCCGTCTCCCTGATAGGTGAAGGTGAAGCGGCCGTCGTCGGAGCGGACCGAGTCGCCCGCGAAGAGCGACTGGCCGGGCGAGAGCGTGTCAGAGCTGCCCGGCGCCGGGCCCAATGTCGCGTAGATGCTGTTGCGCCAGCCGCCCCCGCACATCTGCGAGGGCGCGGCGTTGCACGGCGTATTGCACTCGGCATCGCTCACCCTGGAGTAGCCGAGGGAGTAGCCGGCGAAGCACTGCCCATACCACTGGAGGCCGGCGTACGGGTAGCGCTGCGCGTACGCTGCCGCGATGCAACTCTCGATCGTATGCCCCTCACCCAGCCACACCGGCAGCGCGCGGTTGCCGTCATCCGTGAAGCAGCCCTGATAACTGCTCGGGCGAGAGCAGGCCGCCGGCTCCCAGTTGATATTGATGGGCTCGGGGCCCGAGTTGCCGTGATTGCGGATGTAGTCCCCGAGAAAATCGTCGCAGAGGGGATTGGAGTCGTGCCAGAAGTTATAGTCCTGATCCATCTCGATCAGGTACGGGTCCGATACCCCCTCCACGCCGCGGCGCCACACCTGCCCTGGCGACGCCGGTTCCAGCGGAAACACATAGCCCGTGCCCTGCGAGTTTATGCGGGCCGCCCAGAAATGCACCTGACCCCTCGGCGAGCCGTAGCTGGTCTCATTGCTCACATTGAAAGGGTCGTGGGGCCCGAGCAGGTCGGAGCTCTCCTGCCATGAGCGGTTGTTCCATGGATCGAGCAGGGGCCCGGGGTCGCCCGCGTCATCCGTCGTGGCGTGCGCAAGGCTGAACGCGAGCCACAGCTGATAGTCCATGGACATGAAGAGTCGATTGTTGTCGCCGCCGCCACACGAGCCCACACCCGGGCCGGGGACGGGACCGTGGCCGCCAGCGATGGCGTACACCGCGTTGATATGATCGAGGGGAGTCCGGTTGTCCGGTACGTACGCTTCGGCGAGCGGATAGTAGAAAACATAGGGGGGCACCGACACCGGTGCAAGCCGGCTGGTGGTCAGGCGATGGGTGATGGTAAGGAAAACCGTCTGCTGGCTGCGGTCGAGCCGCTCCCTCCAGGCCGTGCAAGAGTCGACATCGGGCGCATTGCGCGCACGCCAGGTCTCGAAGAGACGGTTCAGATTGGCGTCCAGGCTCTCGGCGGCCGCAATGCTCGCGAGCCCGAGCAGCAGGCAGACGCAGAGAGCGACAGCCTCCAGTCTGCGGCGGCGAGAAGCGGAGTCGGTGACGAGTTTCGCGGGGTCGAGGGTGCGCTTGCGACGGCTGTCCATGAGGAGTCACCTCTCAGTGAATGGAATCCAACGGTGACGAGCGTCCCGCCAGTCGGGGCGATGGTTTGCCAGGCAGCGGATGAGCCCGCTTTAGAAGTGAGGGAGCTTGGCTAAACCAAGAGCCTCCCCCTATCTTCTATGGTGCATCTGCGCAGATTAAAGTGACAGCACCGCGGTTCTTCTAATCGGCAGGCACCCTTTCCCCCGGGACTATCCTGCAGCCCGCATCGTCCCGATGCTTGATTGCATCGAGCTGATCGCGTGTACTAACCTATTCGAGATTCCGACAAAACGCGGCGGGCCGGCCCCTGCAGACTCCTCGGAGGAACGAATGCACAACCGCTGTATCCCGAGTCTCGACTTCTACAACCTGCTGTCGCGCGCCGCCTCTTTGCGGATCCGCTTGCTGGTGGTTGGGCTCGCGGAGGGGCTGGCGCTGGCCGGATGCCATCGCGAGCCCCCGCCGGTGGTGACGCTGCAGGCGCTCGACGTGGGCGACCGCGCCTGCTACGTGGTCGTCGCGGCGGACGGCGGCAAGCAGTCGCTGGAGGGGGACTTCGAACTCTGTCCCGGCGGCGCCCGGGAGGCCAGCGCCTTGATCGGGCAGCGGGTCATCCTCAGGCAGCGCAAGGAGCGGGTGCAGGCCGCCTCCTGCCAGGGCAATCCCGAGTGCGACCGGTTCGACGAAGTGGACCTCGTCGTCGCGATCACTCCGGCGCCCGGCTGAGCGGTGCGGCGCTTCCGGGCGTCACGGCACTTTCGGTGCTCGGGCCTTTAAGGCGAAGGGCGGCCCCACATCATGGACCACCTGTGCCACAACAGTCTGCGGCGGCTGGGTGGAAGCCAAACCGAAGAAGAAGGTTGTCTGGCCCTTTCCAGGCGTGATGCTGCCGCAGACCGGAGGAAAAAATTTGAAGGTGATCTGGTTTCCGGTCTGGATGACCGCCGTCGGTTTGACCGAGCCCAGGCCGCCTTGGGAGATGACGAAGACCTAGTCCTTGTCGCCGTTGCCGTCGTAGTCCAGCGGTGCCGTGCTCGGCAGTCCTGAGCAGGGGTTGCAAGTGTCCTCCTTTGCGGACAAATACCGCAGCCCCCCTGCCTCGGAATGGCCAGTAACCTCCTTGTTTTCCATGTTTACAGGGCCTGGCATGCTCCTTGTAATTAAACCTTGCCAGGAAGAGCGGACGGGCCGAGTCGCCCGTTCCAATCAGCAAGGAGGTACATCATGTCGACGAAACGAACTCTCACCAAAGGCCTGTTGCCGGCCCTCTTGATCTCCGCGGCGCTGGCGGTTCCGGCCGACAGCGTGGCCGCCCCTTCGCCCCATGACTCGGCCTATGCGGCCGCGGACGCGAGACAGAAGCAGGGCCGGCGCGCCCGGCAGGGCTGGAACCAGCGGTATAGCCGCTACGGCAGCGGCACCTTCCGGCTCGAGGGGACCTTCATCGGCCAGGAGAACGGCTGCGCGCTGGTGCGAGACTCCAGGGGGCAGGTGATCCCTCTGCTGGGCAACCCCGGCGATCTCCGCAAGGGGGAATACCTCGTCATGACTGGCCGCATCCAGAACGAATCGGTCTGCGGCACCGCCTTCAGGGTGTTCAACATGGAGAACATCAACGGCCGAGACAACTATCGCGACAACTACCGCGACAACGGCCGCTATGACGACCGCAACCGTCAGGACAGGTACTACGATGAGCGCTACGAAAGCAGCAACCGCAACCTGATCTCGGTCACGGGCCGGCTCGAAAACAACGGGCGGTGCCGCGTGATCCGCGGCGACAACGGCGAGTACTATGATCTCGTCGGCGACTTGCGAGGCTTCCGCGCCGGTGACCACGCGCAGGTGGTCGGCTTCCGTGGCGCCCGCTCGCGCTGCGGCGGCCAGGCGATCAACGTGAAGGAGATCAACTGAGGTTGAGCTTCGCCAGGGCAGAACCTTCGGGCCCTGCCCTGGCGGGATCAAAACAGGAGATCAGATCAGTCTCCTGTTGGCTGGAACGCTATCTCGCTATCTCGCCGGGGCTGGCCCCATAGCAGGCTCCGCAGTCCGCGCGCCGAGAGGATGAGGGAGAAGATCGCGGTCACGCCGAGCGCGATGAGCGTCCAGACCCAGAAGAAGACTCCGCTGGAGTTGGCGATCTCGCCGCCGACAAGTCCCGACCCCCTCATGTGGACGACGGGGACGACCGACCCCAAAAGCGACCCGAGGAGCATGATGACGTACCCCGATCGCCGTTCGGCGAGCATCAGCGTTCCGTACAGCCAGACGACCAGGATAAACACCCCACTGAGGTTCTTGACCCCTCCCGGTTCGATCCCGCGGACGATATCGTCCGCCAGGTGAAACGTCATGAAGAGGATCGAGAGCAGAGACGCGATGGTCAACATGAGGTTTTGTTTCATGTGACGTTCTCCTTGTCCGCGGGAGGGGTGAGTGGCATCGAATCGTTTCGGACGAGCACCGGCAACGTGCGGCGGGCGCGGACCCTCCACAACCAATAGAACATCGCGCCAAACAACACCAGGATAGGCAGCGCGCGCATCGGCCCACTCGTGAATGGCTCCGGGAGGATTTTTGCGACGCGCTCGCGGATCGAAAAGAACGATCCGGCCGCGATGAACAGCGCGAAGCACATGCGCCATAGATGGCGCGCCAGGCGCGGCCCGCCGCGAGGCATGCCGGATCGCATGATGCGCACGTCGCCGGCCGCCGCCAGGGTCATGACGGTGGCGAGGACGAAGGACATCACGCCGATCGTGCGAAACGGGACGCCGCCGGGGGACAAGCCAGGGTTGTTGAAGGCCTTGACGCCGCCCATGATCGAGCCGAGCGCGAGTCCGACGACGACCGTCAGCGCAGCGGCATTGATACGGCGGGTCCATGGCGACACGGGACGGACGGTCGTCAACGCCGTGCCGACAAAGTAGGCGGTCATCAAGCCGGCGACCAGATTCCCATCGGTGGAACTGTTGCGAAGCGCCAGGATCGAGGCGCTGAAGCCCATGACGAGCATGGCGTAGACGAACAGCATCCCGCTGCGGCGGTGGAGGGTCCCACCCTTCTTCACGACCAGAGCGACGGCGCCGAGAACCATGGCGAGCCCGCCTGCGGCAATGTGGATCGGTAGGAGCAGGTCCATGGTGGTACCTCCAGAGTCCTTCCTTCGTGAGGACTTCGTTTACGGCCGTCATTGTAGCGAGGCTTTGCTGAACGGCCGCTGAACGGCCCGTTCAGCGGCCGTTCAGCCGGCGCGTCCCAGGCTGCCACGGGCATATAATGGCACGTCAGGCGTGGCCTGATGAGCGCGGTCGTCGAGAATGAGAATCCTGATCGTCGAAGACGAGTCTCTGCTGGCCAACCGGCTCGCCGCCACACTCGGAGAACGTGGCTATGTGGTCGACATTGCCAGGGACGGAGAGCGCGGCGACTTTCTCGCCAGCACTGAGCACTACGACGCGGTCATTCTCGATCTCGGGTTGCCGCGTGTCGACGGGTTGACGCTGCTCGAGCGCTGGCGCGCCGGCGGGATCGTCGTGCCGGTGCTGGTTCTCACCGCCCGCGGAAGCTGGAGCGAGAAAGTGCGCGGCATCGACGGCGGCGCGGACGACTACCTCACCAAGCCGTTCCAGATGGAGGAGCTCCTGGCGCGGTTGCGCGCTCTGATCCGGCGATCGAGCGGACAGCTCACGCCCGAGCTGCGGTACGGCGCCGTGGCGCTGGACCCGAGAACGTCGCAGGTCACTCTCGATGGGCAGCCGGTGAAGCTGACCAGCCATGAGCTTCGCGTGCTCTCGTACCTCATGCACCATCGCGGCCGCGTCGTTTCGCAGTCCGAGCTGACCGAGCATATCTACGCGCAGACGTTCGACCGCGATTCGAACACCGTGGAAGTGTTCATCGCGCGTCTTCGACGGAAGCTCGGCGCCTCGACGATCGAGACCGTACGGGGACTCGGATACCGCATCGGGACGGAGCCGTGAAGGGCTCTCTCCGCGCGCGCCTCTTCGCCGGAGCGCTCGTCTGGATGATCGCGGTGTTTGTCGCGGTCACTGCTCTGCTGCTCAAGATCACTCGGAACCATCCGGAGTTTGCGGTGCACGGTGCGACGTATCACACCGTGATGGTAATCTTCGCCGGAGCCTTTGTCGTGGGGGGCTTGTTCCTCGTTCAAAGAGCGGTGGCGCCGTTGTGGAGCCTTCGCGCCAACCTGTCTTCGGTGCGCGAAGGACGCAGCCAGCGAATCGAAGGCGACCATCCGACCGAAGTGCAGCCGCTCGTGAACGATCTGAATGCGCTGCTCGAGGATCGTGAGCGCGCGGTCGCCCGAGCCCTCGCCACGGCGGGAGATCTCGCGCACGGATTGAAGACGCCGCTCGCGGTGCTCGCGCAGGAGGCTGAACGGGCCGGCGCCGCGGGCCATCACGATCTCGCGACGACGCTCGGTCAGATGGTCGAGCGGATGCAGCGGCAGGTCGACTATCACCTGGCTCGAGCCCGTGCGACCGCATCGGCGCGCGCAGCCCCGGGACTCCGATGCTCTGTCCTTCCGTCCGTCGAAGGTCTCGTGCGCACGATGCGGCGCCTGCACGCGGGACGCGAGTTGAGGATCGACGCCGAGGTTTCGCCGACGCACGAGATCCGGGGCCGCAAGGAAGACCTCGACGAGATGCTGGGGAACCTGCTCGACAACGCGTGCAAGTGGGCGCGCTCCCGAGTCGCCATTTCGTCAGCCATCGACCACGCCCAACTCTTGATCTCGGTGGATGACGATGGGCCGGGCCTCGATCCATCCATGCGCGCTCAGGTGCTGCAGCGAGGGGTGCGGGCCGACCAGCAGGTCCGGGGATCAGGGCTCGGTCTCGCGATCGTCAGCGATCTCGCCGAGCTCTACGGTGGTTCTGTCATACTGGAGACCTCGCCGCTCGGCGGGACGCGCGCCCGACTGGAGCTTCCGGTCGCGGCGGCCTCGCCGTAACGGCTCGGGTTTAGATCCGATGCCGGCGATCAGAAAATCGCTGACGACGGGATCTCTGTTTCCAGCGCTCCTCGTTCACGCCGAACACGAGCAACCAGATGATGAAAGCG
>JBKKAU010000015.1:0-9543 GCA_046714475.1 Thermoanaerobaculia bacterium | reverse complement strand
GTGCCGCTCCTGCCGGGCCGCTTCGACGCGCCGGCCGCCGCCGCGGGGGTGGAGCTGCCGTCCGGGACCGCTCTCTGGCTGGACGTCGTCCCCGTCTCTCCCGCCGGCCTCTACGAGGTGAAGGTCGAGGTGCGCTATGTGGTCCAGGGGCAGGTGCGGGACGTCGACCTGGAGACCATGGTGTGGCGGCCATGAAGAAGACGGCGGGACAGGCCGGCTTCACCCTCGTCGAGCTCATGGTCTCGCTGGTCCTGCTGCTCCTGGGCCTGGCCCTGGCGGCGCAGATCCTGATGGAGAGCGCGCAGCTCTTCGCCGAGTCCGCGGGCGAGCAGATCGACGCTCCCATCCCCCTGGCGATCGCCCGGCTGCGCGGCGACGTCCTCGCCGCCTCCTCGTTCCAGGTGACGATAGGCGATGAGGGCCTCCGGCTGGTCCTCGAAGGGCATCCCGTGGGGACCGTCCTCTATGAGAGGGCGGGGGAGGAGCTGCGGCGCAGCGTCCTGGACGCCGCCGGCGAGCCCGGGAAGGCGACGACGGTGCTGCGCGGGGTTTCGGAGTGGATCTGCGTTCCCGCCAGCCCGCGGCTGGTCGTGCTCGGGCTGCGCTACCGGCGCCACGCCGTGCCCCGGAGCCCGTTGCCGCGCCTGCCGGCCTTCCGCGGTCCGCGCCACGAGGAGCGGCAGGAGTGGCTGACGCTCGCCCCGCGAGGCGGCGGGCTGGGGGACGGCTGGTGACCCGGGTCCCCGTGTCGGGCGAATCCGGGTACGCGCTGGTGACCACGCTGCTCGCGGTCTTCCTGCTGTCGGTCGCCCTCGCCCTGGTCGGCGCCTCGCTGCAGCTGCGGATGCGGCTCGTCCAGGACGAGGCGCGGGACCTGCGCCTGCGGGCGTTGTCCGACGCCGCCCTCGCCGAGACCCTCGCCCGCCTCGCCGAGAGCGCCTATTTCGACGGCGTCGAGGAGCGCCCGTTCGGAGGCGGAGCGATCCGCAGCGAGGTGCGTTTCCTGGCGCCCGGCCGCTTCGAGGTCGTGGCGACCGCCGCCTACTCCTGGGAGGAGCGGACCGTGCGCGCCGAGGTGCTGCGCTACCCCGGGCACGCCCGGGTGGCGCGGTGGGAGAGGGCGCGTTGAAGCGCGTCCCTGCAACGTCTCTATGAAGGTGTAGGGGCGCCATTCATGGCGCCCACCGCGAGCCCCAGGTCCTCGTATAAAGCGTCGAGGACGGCGCGGACGCGCCGCTCGTGGCGATCGTTGGCCGGCGTGCCGTTGAAGACCAGGGCGACGACGAGGCCGTTCTCCGGATCGGCGAAGCCGGTGGAGGAGCGGTAGCCGCTGTGCCCGAAGGTCCGCGGCGAGGCGTGGTGGCCGTAGCCGTAGGGGACGGTCTCGGCCCCGTACTGGCTGGAGTTGACGATGACGCCGAGCCCCCAGTCGAGCACGTGCTTGAAGGTGCTGTCCTGCATCCCCGCCCGGTGCCGCGCGGTCAGCGCCTCGACCGTCTGCGGCGAGAGGAGGCGGCTGCCTTCCGCGTCCCCCAAGCCGCCGTGTGCGAGGAGCATCTCGTAGAAGCGGCCGAGCGCGCGCATCGGGCCGTAGCCGTTGCCGCCGGGGTGGCAGCGGACGCAACGCTCCTCGGCGTCCCAGTCATGGGGCTTTGGCTCCGGCCCCGAGGTGTCCCACATCGCGCCGATCCGGCCGTCGGCGCGGTAGGCGTGGTAGCGCTCGGGAGGCATGCCCACCCAGGCGTCCTCCAGGCCGAGCGGCTCGAACACCTCTTCGCGGGCATAGCGCTCGAACGGCCGGCCGCCGGCGCGGCGGACCACCTCGCCCAGGATGAACCAGCTCGACGCCTGGTGATAGCCGGCCTTCCGTCCCGGCGCCCAGCGCGGCTCCGGCTTCATGGCGCAGAGGCGGGCGATGATCTCCTCCCACGGCAGACCGGGCCAGCCGACGTCCAGCATGCGGATGCCGCCGGTATGGGTGAGCAGGTGGCGGAGGGTGATCGTCTCCTTGCCGTGGGCGCCGAACTCGGGGATGTGCCGTGCGACCGGGTCGTCGAGCTCGATCCGGCCGCGCTCCCAGAGCTGCGCCAGCGCGACTGCCGCGACCGGCTTGGTCGAGGAGAGCCAGAGCATCAGATGATCGGGCGTGAGCGGCGTCCCCGGCCGGTCCTCCCCCAGCGCGGCGTCGCCCACGATTTCGCCGCCCAGCGAGACATAAACCTGGCTCCCCAGGTGAAGCCCCTGCCGGATGCCGTCCTCGATGGCCTGCCGGGTGCGGGGGAGGCGGTCCATGAGGGGAGTCTACCTCTGGCTCGGCACGAACTCCTCCAGCACCGCCTTGCGCAGCAGCGACGGCGGCAGGAGCCCCTGGGAGAGCAGGAAGTCGTGGTACTTCATGCGGTCGAACTTCGGCCCGAGGAGCCGCTCCGTTTCGGCGCGCAGCTCCATCAGCCGGTTGTAGCCGAGGAAGTAGGCGGTCGCCTGCCCGGGGCTGCGGAAGGTGTAGCGCTGGACCTCCTGGAGGGCCATGGCCTCGGACAGCCCGACCTCCTCGCGCAGCATCCGGGTCGCCTCCTCGCGCGTGATCTCGCCGCGCTGCAGGCCGGGGTCGAGGATGGCGCGGGCGGCGCGCATCAGCCGGCTCTGGAGCAGGGCGAACTGGCCGTCCAGCGGCAGATAGGGCCGGATCTCGGACTCGGCGTAGAGCGCCCAGCCCTCGACGTTGACGCTGTTGAAGGCGAAGATGGCCCTCGCCTTGGAGACCCCCTTCTCGATCAGGCTGGCGAACTGCAGCTCGTGCCCGGGGCGCCCTTCATGGGCGGTCAGCGGCCAGGTGAAGGCGTCGAAGCTGAAGTCGTCGTACTGCAGCGTCCTGCCCTGGCCGGGGATGCGCATCGGCAGGACGAACTCCCCCTCCTCGCCGGTGTTGCCGATCAGCCGCGGCGGTTGAAAGTTGGGCGCCGGGCTCGCGGCGCTCTCCGCCTCGCTCGCCAGGCGGAACCGCATCGGCCGCGCGGGCAGCGTCACGATCCGCTCGCGCCGGATGATCTCCTCGATCTCCTTGATGCGCTGCTGGTAGAGGGGCAGGACCGCATCGCCCTCGACCTGCCGCTTCTTGAGCTCGCGGAACACGTCGCGGTAGTCGGTCGCCGCGATCCCCTTCTCCTTGGCGACCAGCGGCGCCAGCGCCTGCATCTCGTTCTGGATCTCCCGGAACGAGACCTCGGCGCGGCTCACCAGCTCGTCGACCGGCATGTCGACCCCCACCTCCTCCAGCGCCAGGGCGTAGAGCTCCGGCGGCAGGCGGAAGTCGGTCCGCGCCTTGGGCAGGACCTCCTTGCGCACGAAGGCGTCGTAGGCCGCGACCTGCTCGCGCAGCCGGGCGTGGGGCTCCTCGGAACCCCGGATGCCGTACTTCTGGAAGAGCTGGCCGATGCCGTCCACGAAAGCGGCGCTGTTGGCGAGGTCGCGCTCGATCTCGTCCTTGAAGGGGAAGAGGAGGCCGGGCTCGTTCAGCCGCGAGCGGGTGAGGTCCTCGGCCAGGCGGGCGACCGGCGTGAAGCCGGGTTCCAGGCCCGTGTACTTGCGCAGACGGACCAGGGCCGCCGGCCGGCGCGCGGCATCCACCTGGTCGTCCAGCAGGCCGCGCAGACCGCCGAAGACGAGCTGCGAGACGTTGGCGGAGGGGAGCTGGAGCTTCTCGGAGAGGCGTGAAGACTGGATGTTCTGCTCGGCGGATTCGATCAGGATCTCCAGGTCCTGGCGCACGGCGGGGTCCTTCTCGGCAGCCAGCCGCTGCCGCAGCGTCGCGGCGGCCTGCTCCAGCGCCTTGCGGTTGCGCTCCTGGTAGCCGGGCTTGTAGTCGGAGATCTCCTCGTCCAGCCCGGGGATGCCGAGCTCGACGGCGCCCTCCGGGCTCGTCTGGGCGATCACCTGGAGCAGGACGTCGGCGTTCTTGTCGCTCCGGGCGACCCAGGCCGGCGTCTCGGCGCGGGCCGCGAGAGGCAAGAGAGGAAGAACGAGAAGGGCGAGTACGCCGGCCAGGAGGCGCGGGGCCAGGAAAGGTCGGGGTGGGGACATAGATCGCAAGAGGGTTTCCTCCTCTGAAAAGCGTGCGCGTACCGGCGTCGTGGCCGGCGTGTGTCTTCGATACGACGGAGGGTGGGGAAAGGTTTCCGCCCTCAAGACATACAAGAACGCAGTAAGCTTTTGTTTGTTCCAGGACCTGACTGGAAGGAGAACGCGATGAGATGTACCGCTCGAGCATTCAGCGCCGTCCTGCCGCTCTTCCTTCTCTCCCTGCCGGCCGCAGCGGTCTCCAGCGAGCCCACCGCAGGGCCGCAGGCCGATGCGGATCTGGTCAAGGGAAAGCAACTCCTCGCCGAGCACAGGTACAAGGACGCCGCCGTCCTGCTCCGCAGGGCCAACGAGCGGGCCGGCGGCCACTGTGCACCATGCCTGGTCGGGCTAGCCGGCGCCTACTCTGGGATGGAGCAGTACAAGCAGGCGATCGAGGCGGCGCGCCAGGTCATCGAGGCGCCGGCCCCGCAGCCGCTTCCCCCGTCGCTCCTCGCCCTGGCCTACAACGAGTATGGTGCCGCCCTGGCCAAGGACGACCCGGAGCAAAACCTGAAGAGGGCGGAGGCGTTCCTGCTCACCGCGATCAAGCTCGGCGGCGCCGCGGTCAACGTCGCTCACTACAACCTCGCGGAGGTCTACCGGCGGCAGGGCCGCTACGCCGAGGCGGTGTCGGGGGCGCGGACCTACCTGGCCAACGAGCCGCGGGGGTTCGTCGCGGTCCCGGCGCGCCTCGTGATCTGCCGCTCCGCCGAGGAAGGCTCCCTGCCGCGCCCGGCGGCGGACTTCTCGGTCCTGCCGAAGCCGGACAGCCGGCGCAAGGCGCTCACCGCCGGCGGCGTTCAGGTCGCGCCGCCCCGCCGCCTCTCCATCTCCAACTTCAACCTCCGGGACGAGCGCTGGGCGCGCGCCCAGGGCACCAGGATCAGGGCCAACATCGACCTCGCCATCGCCACCGACGCGGACGGCTGTGTCCGCGACATCCAGGTGGTCCGGGGGCCGGGCAATGACATCGAGAAAGCCACGGTCCAGGCGATCCGCGGCTGGATCTTCGAGCCACCCGTCGTCGACGACCAGCCGGTGGCGGTCGCGCATCTGATGGAGCTCCGTTTCACCCGCTGACGGCGGAGGCTGTAGAATTCTTGCCAAAAAGGAGAACGTGATCGCCACCGAACGCATGATGCCCCCTCCGGTCCAGGAGAAGAGCCTCGTCGGCCTGCGCGACATCGAAGAGGCCCGGACTGCCATCGAGGGGGTGGTCAAGAAGACGCCGTGTCTGATGTCCAGGACGTTCTCGGCCGAACTCGGGTTCCACGCCTGCTTCAAGTACGAGACCCTCCAGCTCACCGGCTCGTTCAAGGTCCGCGGCGCCTACAACAAGATCCGCTCGCTGTCTCCCGAGCAGGCCCGCCGCGGCGTGATCACCGCTTCGGCGGGCAACCACGCTCAGGGGGTCGCCTTCAGCGCCGGCCACCTGGGGATCGCGGCGACGATCGTGATGCCGTTGACCACGCCGCTGGTCAAGATCGACAACACCGAGCGGCTCGGCGGCCGGGTCGTGCTCTACGGCGAGGGATTCGACGAGGCCTACCGCGAGGCGCAGCGGCTGGAAGCGGAGGAGGGGCTCACCTTCGTCCACCCCTTCAACGACCCTCTGGTGATCGCCGGCCAGGGGACGATGGGGCTCGAGATCCTTGAGCAGACGCCGGAGGTGGAGGTGGTCGTCGTCCCGATCGGCGGCGGCGGCCTGATCTCGGGGATCGCCACGGCGATCAAGGAGGTCAAGCCGTCCATCCGGGTCTACGGCGTGCAGACCGAGGCGGCGCCGGCGATGGCGGAGAGCTTCCGCGCCGGCCGGATGGTCGCCTGCCGGACGGAGCGGTCGGTCGCCGAGGGCATCAGCGTCAAGAACCCCGGCGAGCTGACCTTCGAGCACATCCGCCGCTACGTCGACGACGTGCAGACGGTCAGCGAGGCGCAGATCCGCGCCGCGATCGTCAAGATGATCGAGACCGGCAAGGTGGTGACCGAAGGGGCCGCCGCGTCGACGGTCGCCGCCATGTACGCCAACCGCTTCCCCGACGTCGAAGATCGCCACGTCGTCATCGTCCTGTCGGGCGCCAACATCGACACCCACCTGCTCTCCCGGATCATCGACCGGTCGCTGGTCGACAGCCACCGGCTGGTGCGCTTCAAGACCCACGTCACCGACCGTCCCGGAGCGCTCGCCGACCTGCTGCAGGTGATCGCCCAGGAGGGCGGCAACGTGGTGCGCATCCAGCACGACCGCGTCTTCAAGCATGCCGGCTTTTGGGACGCCGAGGTCGAGGTCACGCTGGAGACGCGCAACCTCGAGCACATCGAGCGCCTTCACGACACCCTGCGCCGGCAGGGCTACGACGCCGAACGGTTGGACTGAGGGCGCGATGAATCGCGCCCCTAGACGGGGCGGTCGACAGGCTGTAGGGGCGCCATTCATGGCGCCCTTCATCTCGCCTTTCTCTTGTCCACCAGCTTCATCGTCGGCTTCGACACGAACGGCAGCGCGCCGCCCACGTAGTTGAGGGCCTTGAGCAGGGCCCCGGGCACCCAGTGGACCTTGCGGCCGTGGACCGCCTTCCAGACGACCTCGGCGATCTGCCGCGGCGTCAGGCGGGAGCCGAAGGTCTGGAGCGAGCCCGCGCGGTAGGTCTGGCTCCGCACCATCGGCGTATCGACGAAGAGCGGCATCAGGTCGGTGACCGTGACGCCGTCGCGCTCGAGCTCGATGTTCAACGCCTCGGTCAGGCCGCGGACGAAGAACTTGGAGGCGGAGTAGGAGGCGAGGTCGGGCACGCCGTAGATCCCGGAAGCGGAACCCATGCTGACGACGTGCGCGCCCGGCGTGGCCTTCAACAGGTCCAGCGAGGCGTGGATGCCGCTCAGCACGCCGATGACGTTGATCTCCACCGTGCGGATGTGCTCCTCGATCGGGGTCTGGCCGAACGGTCCCATGCGCATGATCCCGGCGCAGTTGAACAGCGCGTCCATGCGGCCGCCGCTCCAGCGGCCGAAGGCCGCGGCCTGCTCGCGGAAGGCGGCGGCGTCGCGCACGTCGAGCCTGCCGGTGAAGCAGCGCGCCTCGCCGATCTCACCGATCTCACCAAGGAGCCGTCCCAGCCCGGCCTCGTCGACGTCGAACAGGCCGGTCTTCCAGCCGCGCTCCGCGAACAGCCGCGCCGTCTCCCGTCCGATCCCCGAAGCGGCGCCGGTGATGAAGATCGCCTTCTCGCTCGTGCTCACGTGGTGCTCCTCCTCCTGCGGATGACCGCAATCAATCGATCGCAGGAGTTTACACGCCGCGTTGCGGCAAGGCGATAGGCGGACGAATTCATTGACTGCGCCGCAAACGCTCTGGATAATCGACCAAATTTCTTTCCTTTGAGAAAGGAGCGCGACATGGCAGCGGAAGAGGAAGGCAAGAAGGCGTCTACCCGCAAGAAGTCGGAGACCGATGCGGGCTCGAGCTCGTCCGGGGCGGGGAACAAGGCTGGCGGCGGCGCCGCGAAGAGCGGCAAGAAGACCGGCGGAGCCAAGAAGTCGGCCCTCGGCAAGGCCGGGATCGCTCTGGCGTCGGCCGCCGCGGCCGGGGTCGCCGCCCCCGCCGGGATCGCCGCTGTCCGGTCGTCCCGCAAGAAGGCGGCGGCGAAGAAAGCGTCGTCCGCCTCTTCGGCGGGGGCTTCGAAAGCCGGCAAGAAGTCGGCGGGTAAGGGGGAGACCACCAAGACCGCCGCGGCGAAGCCGGACAAGGCTTCCAAGAAGGCCACTCCCAAGAAGGAAGGCGGAGCGAAGAAGACGGCGAAGAAGAGCTGACCGGAGCTTCAGCCGTTGCGCGAGGCCCTGCTCTCCCGGAGCGGGGCCGTTTTTATGTAGGGGCGGTGCTTGTCCCCGCCCCTACATCTCAGCTCTCTACATTGAGCGCCCGGCGCGCCGCGGCGATCGTCCGCCGGAACCCTTCCCGGTCGCGGCGCTCGACCTGCGCTTCGATCTGCTGGAGGGCCTCACGGGCCGCGGCATAGACCTCGTGGCGGTGCGGGTTGAGGTGCTGGATGTCGAGGTACAGGTCGGGGTCCTCGGACAGCACGTTCATGGCGGTCACCGCCTGGCGCGTAAAGGTCGTCGAGGCGCAGGCCTGAAGCTCGGCCGGCTCGATGCCGGAACGGGTGAGGGCCGAGCCGAACAGGATGTTGTTCAGGTGTGCCAGGCCGAGGAGCCAGCCCATGAGCCGGTCGTGGTGCTCGAAGGGGACGGCCACCAGCCGGGTGTAGGGGTGGGAGAGCAGAGGCGCCAGCCGTCGCTTCTCCTCGGCCAGGTCGCCCTGGCCGGCGAGCACGAAGGTCAGCGGCTCGTAGAGGGACTTGCCCGGACCGAACATCGGGTGGAGCGCCGAGACTCCGACGCCGAGCTCGCGGGCGCGGGCGAGCGCCCCGACGAGCGGCGCCTTGATCGAGGTGATCTCGACGATCAACCCCCGGGGTGTCCGCGCCGCCAGACTTTCGAGGACCTCGGCGGTGCGGTCCAGGGGGACGGCGACCAGCAGGGCGGCGTAGCGGTCCAGGTCTTCGATCTCGCTCAAGCCCCCGAAGCGTCCGCGGCTGGCCGGCATCCGGGCGAGGGCCGGGTCGACGATGTCGACGTTGTGCCCCGCGAGCTCCAGGAACGAGCGGAACCAGGTGCCCATGCCTCCCGCTCCGCCGAGGATCAGCACCCGCTCGCCGCGCTGTTCCCGCAGCTCGATTCCCACCCGGTACTGGCGCTCGATCGAGCCGCGGATGATGGCCTGGAAGACCCCCTCCATCACCTCTTCGGAGACGCCGCAGGCCTCGGCGTACTGGCGGGCGCGCGTCAGCACCCGGTCCTCGATGTCGCGCACCACGACCGGCAGTCCGGACGCCGCCTTGATGCGGCCGACTTCGGCCGACAGCTCCATACGGCGGCGCAGCAGCTCGAGCAGCGCGCGGTCGACCTCGGAGATGGAGTCGCGCAACGGCGAGAACGGATCGGGCGGGCTCGTGTCCATGGGACTACATTACTAGCGAAGCCCAAGGCGTCCAATCGAGAAGGCTCTAAGGAGGAGGAAGGAGAGGGGAGCCGGTGGGCTGGCCCCCCTCTTGTTATGCCGCGCGGCGGTACTCTGCCGCGGGTCGGATGGGCTTTCTCAACACCTCTCCTATAGAGCAAGGGCGATGCCATGGTACGTAGAAGCTCGAAATCGCCGCCTTCCCCCGGAGATCGGCGGCAGCGGGTCCCGGCGGGGCCTCGGGGTGAGCTGTTTCGTGAACAGGTCTGTCCTGTGCTGTGGACAGGTGGCGGTGGCGCACGGCTCTTTCCCGCCACTGGCACCTGCCTTGCTGCGTTGCTCCCTGGCGCGTGGTAGTCTCTCGCGCGCAGTTTCCAGGAGGAGGCCCGGGAGCGCGCGCCCTGCGG
>JBKKAU010000014.1:0-11277 GCA_046714475.1 Thermoanaerobaculia bacterium | reverse complement strand
GCCCGCCCGCCATCCTGGCGCTGGCGGCCGCCTGCCGGGCGCTGACGGCGCTGGGAGCCGGCGAGATCGCCGCGCCCGGACGGCCGCTCTTCGCCGTGGCCGCAGGGCTGGCGCTCCCCGCCTGGTTCTGGGTCGTCCCCGCCGATCTGGCCGACACCCTCCTGCGCCAGGGCGCGGCGTTCCCCGCGGGCGCCGCGGCGCTGCTCTTCCTCGCCGCCCGCTGGCTCCCGGTAAGGCTGCGGCGGCCGGCCCTCGCCGCCGCCACCCTGCTCGCCGGCATGCTGTTCGCCCAGGCCGCCCAGGTCTCGCAGACGCTGGCCGCCCCGGTGCAGCAGGTGATGCCGCCAATGCCGGGCTTCTAGCCATCCCCTCGCGAGGGGGCCGCGTCCCCCCGCGAGGGGACGGCGCACGGAAGCGGGGGGGGCGGCGTCGGAGGGGATGACGTCCCCTCACGAGGGTAGTGGGTCAGTTTCAATTCTTGGCGTCCGGCAAGAGGCGGATCATGTCCTCGGTGGACCACTTTTCGACCTTTGTCGGGCCTCTTGTCCACCAAGAGAACAACCGCCTCTTGGAACTCAGCGGGATAGCCGGGCTTCTCCAGGCTCATGACCGGCTGTTTCTTGGTATCCGGATCGTAGTAGGCGATGGGCTTGCCGTTTTCGAGGACGAAGTGCTTGCAAGCGGTGGGACAAGACAGAAGGGGAGTAGGGCGGCTTCTGCTGGGCAGCCGGGCTCGTCCGCAAGCCTTAGCAGATGGAGAGCTGCTAGGTGGTCAGGAGTCTGACTTCTTGGCTGCTGTCGCCTGAGGAACCCGAAAGACAGGCAGGACGATCGGAGGCAGATCCATCCTTAAGGTCATGCTCTGGACAAGCTCACGGAAGTAAGGCCAAGCGTTATAAACGCCGTTTACCTTGGCGAATGCGTTGAGCTCAGGGCGCGTCACCCTAAAGTCGCTTGGCAGGTGATACTCAAGCTCGTACTGCACCTTCACCAAGAGATCGGCCGTCTTTTTTGAAACTTCCTTTTCGGCGGAGAGCACAAGCTCCAGATTAGCTCTGACTTTAAACACCCCGTCTTTAGCCCCGGCAGGAACATTAGCCCAGTGCCGGTAACGGGGCCTCATAGTGTCGGTTATTTCATCCAGGCTCACGGATGTCTTTGCGTGCAGCTCCAGCAGCCTCACGTCAGCAAGGCTTACCGCCGCTATCAGACGGCGCGACCGTTGAACGCTTTCGTTAGCCAACTAGGAGGCCCAGATGAAGCTCTTCTGGAGTCTGGTCCAGCGCCTCCGCGTAGGACGCGGGGCGCCGGTTCCAGTCGCTGATGTAACAGAGCTTGCTAACCTCTTTCTCCGGGCGGAGTTGGACTTCCACCTTGCAACCCAGAGCGCCAGCCACATCCGCCAAGGTACGCAGCGTCAGATTCGTACCGCCGCCCAGGATTTGGGAGACAAAGCCCTTCGTCTTCTCGAGTCGCGCAGCAAGTTCCGTTTGAGTAAGGCCGGAGCTACGAAGGGCGCTCGCCAAGGCCTCGGTTACTTCAACAATGAGTTCCTCCTGGCGGAGGCCGCGGGGGTCCTCCTGGAACAACTCCTCGAAGGTCGTTTTCTGGTTCATTTCTTGCCCACCTTCCCTCCTCGCGCGTCATGTTCAGCGAGTATGCGGAGGGCCTTTTTAATGTCACTAGGATTCAGGTCGTCCTTCTTCTTTCGGACGCCATGAGCAACGACAAAACGACCGCCGGGCCGGTAGTCACCCAAAAAACGAATTTGGTGCCGCTTAAATTCCCAGAGACCGCCGCCAGACTTACCGAGATTCTTGAAATGTTCCCGGTTCGCGATATCACCCTTGTCGGCCAGTCGCTTAAACAAGACAATCACTTTCTGGCGTTCCTCGCGCGACAGAGAAGTCGACTTGAAAAACTCCAGTGCCGGCATACCACCTCGGCTGTCGACGGCCCACTCCACCGTCACCTTCTCGCCTTTGACGGCTAGGGAGTTGACCGACGACACGGGAGAGTTTACCTATAACTAAACCGGCTCGTCAATAGCAGAAGTGAGGGTGGAGAGATCTTTCTTCACTCCTCAAGCGTAGCATGAGATGAAGATACGGCCCCGACATCGCGGGACAGGCCGTATCTTCCCTCGCGCACAGCAGCTACGATGCTCGGCCGATGTGCCGCTCCATGGTCATGGCGGGATCTTCGGCGGGCTCGTTCCCTCCCCAACGCACCAGAGACGCGCCAGGTCGGAAGCGAGAGACTTGCACTGCGAGATGTATCGGAACATCGCGAGCTGGCGACGGGCCGGGACGTAGACGAGCGTGTACAGGTGCGCTCCCATGGCCTTCGGACCGGCAGCGTCTCCCCGGTAGATCCCGAAGGGCGGCGCTACCCAACCCCAGAGATCGACCTCCCGACCGTCCAGGAGAGACGTCCTCACGGCCCCCTTCGCCCAGGCCAGGGGGAGAGGCAGGCCCACCCGTGCGCGGTGCTCCAGGTGGGCATCCGCGGCGCGAGCGAGCCGGTTTCCGACGGACGCCAACCCCTCCGAGTCTGCCGCCCTCTTCCAGCGGATGGACTGTGCCGAGGTCGCGTGGACCGTGAAAGGGGCCGTCTTCAAGGCTGCTGCTCCCGCTTCTTCTGCCGCCGCTTCTTCCTCCGCCGTTCGGCCGCTTCCGCCTTCTTCATGATCTCGTCGTAGTACTTGACGACGAAGTCAGCGGCGAAGGCGAGGAAGACGGGTACAGGACGGTTGCTCAGGTGGCTGGCGGTGATGCTCCACGAGACCATCTGCTCGTCTGTAGCGCGGACGGTCACCTGGCGGTCCGCGTTCGGGGGCCAGATTGCACGGAAGCTCATGCTAGACCTCCTCCAGGCTGATGCCGTAGGGGGATCTCGGGTCCGCGACGATCCGCACCAGCTCCTGCCGCTGGTCTGGCGGAAGGTCCGGCTCGTCCAGATCAGTCCAGGCGGCAAACCAGCGGTGGAACGCGTGGAACACGTTCAGGCCGGCCGCTTCGGGCGTGTAGGAGGGGCCGGGCCAGTCTCCCGGCTGGGCATCTTCAATGGGGGTGAACTGGACGCCGACGACGGCATCGTACAGGCGGCGGCGGGTGGCTTCGCTGTAGCGGGTGAGGTCCAACGGATCGGGGTACACTTCGGGCAGCTCGGGCATAGGACTCGCTCCTTTGCTCGGGTTAGGTCCGGCGGCGTGTGCCTAGCACGTCGTCGGGCCGCTTGCTTGAGGTAGGGAGGAGACGTCCCCCTCCCCTTCCAGGGGAGAGGGTACAACAGGGCTTGCCCGCCTAAGTCACTGAAAACACGACCTATTCAAACTGACCCACTACCCCGGCGAGGGGGCGGCGTCCCCCCGCGAGGGGATGAGGCGCGGCAGCGAGGGAGCGGGCTCCCCTCGCCAGGGGATGGCGGGACGAGGCGCGGAAGCAGGGGGAACGGCTCCCCCTCACACCGGGTCGCCGTGCACGAACACCTTGGAGCGCGGCAGCTCCCTCTCGATCGCGCGCAGCACCCGGACCATGATCTCGTGAGCGTCCTCGAAGGAGGTGGAGCGGGGGATCTCCAGGTGGAGCTCGATGAAGCGCTGGCCGCCGGAGCGGCGGGTCTTGAGGTCGTGCATCCCCACCACCTGCGGGGCGAACGAGGCGACCACCGACTCGATCCGCCGCAGCTCCTCCCCGGGCAGGGCGCGGTCCGCGAGGTCTCCCATCGCCTCCACCGTCAGCGCGCCGCCGGCCCGGAAGACGAGGAGGGCGACCGCCAGGGCGACCAGCGGGTCGGCCGGCGCCCAGCCGGTCCAGCCGACGACGGCCAGGGCGGCCACCGCGGCGCCGTTCACCCACAGGTCGGTCTGGTAGTGCAGGCTGTCCGCCTTGAGCGCCGGGCTCTCCGTCCGGCGGGCCTCACGCTGCAGGAGCTGCGCCACGCCGAGGCTCACCAGCATCGAGACGGCGAGCACCGCGATGCCGACGCCGGTCTGCCGCGGCGCCTCTCCCGAGAGCAGCCGGCCGCCCCCGGCGACCACCAGGCCGGTGGCCGCGCCGAGCAGGATCACCCCCTGGCCGAGCGCCGCCAGGTTCTCGAACTTGCCGTGCCCATAGGCGTGGTCGGCGTCGGGCGGGGCGGCGCTGCGCCGCAGGACCACGTAGTTGGCGCCGGAGATGAAGAGGTCGATCAGCGAGTCGAGCGCCGCCGAGCCCAGGGCGAGCGAGCCGGTGACCCAGGCGCCGGCCGCCTTCAACAGCACCAGGAAGCCGGCGGCGGCGACCGCCACCAGCGGCGCCCGGGACGGAGCGGTCATCCCGCCGCGGACCCGGCCGCCAGCTCCTCCAGCAGGCCGGGGCTCACCGGCAGCGACGCCGCCCGCTCCCGCAGCTCCCCGGGGCGGAGGATGCCGGTCCCGACGACCGCCAGGCTGACCAGGTTCAACGGCACGCGCTCGAAGTAGAAGTTGAGCGCCTTGCCCGGCGCCCCCAGCTCCGCCGGATCGCCGGTCTGGACCACGATCGAGCGGGCGAGCGCCGGCGGCAGCAGCTTGGAGTCGTGGGTGAGCAGCAGCAGGGGGAAGCCGGCGCGCCGCGCCGCGAGGGCCAGGCCGTAGGTGCCGATCTTGTTGAGGAAGAACGCGTCGCTGACCGCGTCCGTGCCGACGACCACCGCCGTGCGGCCGATCTCCACCCGGAAAGGGAGGGCCAGGGCGTCCGGCTCGTGGAGGAGGGCGGGCAGCGCGGCGTCGGCGGCGACCCAGGCGTCGATCCCGGCCGCGGCGAGGTCGCGGGCCGTGTCCCTGCCCTCTCCCCCCGGCCGCCCCTCGCCGACCACGGCGCGCAGCCCGACGCCGGCCTGGTGGGCGGCGATCAGCGCGCGCAGCACCGTGCCGCTGCGCGACAGGGTGATCAGCGTCACCGGCCGCTCCCGGCCCAGGCCGCCCAGGCTTTCGCCGAGGGCGGCGAGGAAGAAGCGGTCGAGCTCCTCCAGCGACCGGTCGAGACGGCCGCGGATCGTCCCCTCCCAGGGCTCGCCGCGGTCCCGCGCCAGCCAGAGGTCGTTGAGCAGCGTCAGCAGGTTGGCCATGGAGGGCTGGTGGCGCAGCACCGCCCGGGTGAGCTCCAGGAGGCCGGCCGGCGAAAGCTGGCCGGTCTCGAGCAGGGCCCGCAACAGCCGCGCCTCGACTTCGGAGGCGCCATGGACACGGTCGGCCAGGATCTCTTCGAACTGGGTCATTACGAACCCTCCCGCCCTTTTGAGCCGTTTCAGCCCGGGTGCTTCGCCAGCAGCGCCCGGGCGTCGGCGATCGCCTTCGCCTCTTCCACCGGCCGCTCGGCGGAGGGCCGGCGCGCCACGAGCTTGCGCAGGACCGCCTTGGCCTCGGCGGCCTTGTCGGGCTGGTGCTCGAGCAGGGCCTCGGCGAGGAAGAGCTGATTGTAAGGATCGTCGGGCGCCAGCTCCAACGCCCGCCGCAGCTCGGAGACCGCCTTGGCGCGGTCCACCCAGCCGGTCACCAGCGGGATCCTGGGGGCGAGCGTATGCAGCCGCCCGAGCAGCCGGTGCCCCCCCGCGGTCTCGTACCGTTCGTCGATCGCCACCACCACCTCGCCGTAGTGGCGGATGCGGTCGCCAATCCCCTGGCGCGCCGCGGCGACCCGCCCGAAGGCGTCCCCCCACAGGCCCGAGTGGATCGCGCCGTAGAGGAAGACCGGCGCCGCCTCCGGCACCGCCGCGAGCGCCCTGGCGGTCTGCCGCGGCGTCATGCCGTCGAGCTTCTTGCGGCCGCCCGCCCGCTGGCCGAGGAGGTTCAGAGCCTTCTCCACCACCTCCCGCCCGCGGCCGAAGACGGCCTGCCGCTCCTCCCGGGCGCGGGTGGCGTACTCCCCCTGGAAGTGCAGGGCGCGCAGCAGCTTCCAATAGGCTTCGATACGCGTTGGCTGCGCCTTGATCGCCCGCTCGTAGGCGGCGACCGCCTGGCCGATCGGGCCGGCGGCGGCGCGACCGCCCTGGCTCCCCTCGGCGCGGCGCGCCCAGGCGGCATCCCCTTCGGCGACCCCGTCTCCCTGTGCCACGAGACTCGCGGTCCCGAGGAGGAGACAGAAGACGAAGAAGACGGCGATGGATCGGGGGCGCATCGTGCGATTCTGTCACACCCCGCCCCCCGAGCCGCGTTATCATGTTTGAGCATGACAGACGGATCGGACGGCACCCGGCTCCCCCTGTTCCCTCTCCCGGACGTCGTGCACTTCCCGCGCACGGAGCTGCGCATCCACGTCGCGGACCCGCGGCACCGGCAGCTGATCCACAACGTCCTGGGACAGGAGGAAGAGGTCCGCTGGATCGGCATGGTCCTGCTCAAGCCGGGGCAGAGGCGCGACGCCGGCGGCCGGCCGGAGATCTTCCCCGGCGGCACCGCCGGACGGCTGATCGAGGCCGAGACGTTCCCGGACGGCAGCGTCCAGGCCCTGCTGGTGGGCGACTTCCGCTTCGAGCTGCAGCGCGAGATCGGCCACGGCCGTTTCCGCGAGGCGCTGGTGCGCCCGGTGCCGGAGCTGCCGTTCAACGAGCAGGACGCCGGCATCGTCACCGTGCGCCGCGCGGTCCTCGGCCTGGTCGGCACGCTGGCCGCCGAGATGGGCGAACGCTTCCCGTTCTCCGCCGAGGAGGTCGAGCTGCTCGGCGAGCACTGCGACTTCGAGGAGCTGATCAACCGCCTCGCCGCCCACGTCGACCTGCCGGCGCTGCGCAAGCTCGAGCTGCTCATCGAGCCGCTCCCGGCACGGGGCCTGTCCATCCTGTCGATCCTGCGCAGCCGGCAACAGGTCCTGGACCTGCTGCGGCCCTTCCGGGGCCTGGCTTCCCGCTCCGAGCACAACTGACGCCGCCCCGTGCTCTCGATCCGCGACCCGGTCCACGGCTTCCTCCGCGCCGATCCGCTGGAGGCGGCGCTGATCAACAGCCGCCCGGTGCAGCGCCTGCGCTTCATCCACCAGCTCGGCTTCACCTTCCTGGTCTTCCCCGGCGCCGAGCACAGCCGGTTCAGCCACGTCCTCGGCGCCATGCACCTCGCCGGCCGGGTCTACGACTCGCTGTGCGCCAAGGCCGGCGACCTGCTGCCGGGCGGCGCCCGGAGCCGCGAGCGCCGGCTGGTGCGCGCCGCCGCGCTGCTCCACGACCTCGGCCACGCGCCGTTCAGCCACTCGGCCGAGGAGCTGTTCGAGGGCGGCATCGACCACGAGGAGATGACCCGGAGGCTGCTCGAGGAGCCCGAGGTCCAGGCGCTGTTCGAGCGCCACGGCGACGGCCTCACGACCGCCGACGTCGAGCGCCTGCTGACAGGTGGAGGGGACGCCGTCGAGGGCCTCCTGTCCCAGATCGTCTCGGGCGAGCTCGACATCGACAAGATGGACTACCTGCTGCGCGACAGCCTCTTCTGCGGCGTGCGCTACGGCACCTTCGACCTCGAGCGTCTGCTCGACACCATGCTGCCGATCCAGGACCCGGAGACCGGCGGCTGGGGCATCGGCATCGAGGAGGGGGGCGTCCACGCCCTGGAGGCGCTGGTGATGGCCCGCTACTACATGTTCACGCAGGTCTACTTCAACGTCACCGGCAAGGCGCTGGAGCTGCACCTGAACGAGTGGCTGGAGGAGAACGGCCTGCGCTGGTCGTCCGACCCCGGGCGCTTCCTGGCGCAGGACGACGTGTCGGTCTGGGCCGCCATGCGCACCTCGCCGAGCGTGCACGCCCGCGCCATCGTGGCGCGCGATCACTTCCCCGTCGCCTTCGAGACCCGGGAGCACCTGGCCCCGGAGGAGAAAGAGCGCTTCGAGGCGCTGCTGCCCGATCTCCGCGCCACCTTCGGCGCCGGCAACCTGCTGCTCTCCAACTCCGCCAAGGACCCCCACCGGATGGGACGCCAACGCGTCCTGGTGCGGCGGTTCGACGGCGCCCTCGAGCCCATGGAGGAGGCGAGCCAGTTCATCCGCCACCTCACCCGGATCGACCGCTACCGGGTCTACACCCCGCTCCGCCTGCGGGACGAGGTCGCCGCGGCGATCCGCGAGCGCTGGAGCTTTCCCTAAAAGTTCAAATTTTTGGCAGTCGGCGCCAAAAAACCGTACCCGACGGCCTCACCGGCCGGCTGGGCTATAGGCGTATCTCTTTGTCTTTCCAAAGCTTGCGCCACGGTTGACGAAAAGTGGGCGTAGGCATGACAATTGCCTCCCATTCTGGTAGCAACCAGCTTTGAACGTCTCCTCGTGGGTGAGGAAGACGACCGAAAGGAGTCCGTCGTATGAGGCGCAGTGTCTTCGCTGTGTGTCTGGCAGCCCTGTTGTGCGCGCTGCCGGCCTTCGCCCAGGGCGTGCCGACCGGCACCATCTCGGGCCGTGTGACCAATCCGGAAGGGGAGGCCCTTCCCGGCGTCCTCGTGAGCGTATCCTCGCCGAGCCTGCAGGGCACCCGGTCGGCGACCACCAAGGAGAGCGGCGACTACCTCGTCCCGCTGCTCCCCCCCGGCGAGTACCAGGTGTCGTTCGAGATGGACGGCTTCCAGACGGTGCAGCGCAACGTCAAGATCTCCGCCGCCCAGGCCTCGAAGATCGACGCCGAGATGCTGATCTCGGCGGTCTCCGACGAGATCGTGGTGACCGGCACCTACGAGACCATCTCGACCGGCTCCCAGGTGTCGTCCACCTATGAGAAGACGGTGGTCGAGGCGCTGCCGGTGGAGCGCAACGTCCGCGAGACCGTGCTGCTCGCCCCCGGCGTCGCCGACTCCGGCCCGGGCGCGCCGCGCACCCGCGCCATCACCATCTCCGGCGCCGTGTCGTTCGAGAACCTGTTCCTGGTCAACGGCGTGGTGGTCAACGAGAACCTGCGCGGCCAGCCGCAGAACCTGTTCATCGAGGACGCGATCGAGGAGACCACGGTCTCGACGTCGGGCATCTCGGCCGAGTACGGCCGGTTCAGCGGCGGCGTCGTCAACACCGTCACCCGGTCGGGCGGCAACGAGCTCGAGGGCTCCTTCCGCACCAGCTTCACCAACAACGACTGGGAGGCCAGGACCCCGGTCACCAGGACGCAGACCGACAAGATCAACAAGCGCTACGAGGCGACGCTGGGCGGCTGGCTCCTCAAGGACCGGCTCTGGTACTTCGCGGCCGGCCGCCAGTTCGAGGAGTCGCGCACGCAGCAGACCTTCGTCACCAACATCCCGTTCCCGGAGCTCAACGAGGAGCAGCGCATCGAGGGCAAGCTGACGGTCTCCCCCTTCCAGGGTCACCGCCTGATCGGCTCCTACATCGACATCGAGCGCGACGAGAACGGCTCCCGCTTCGGCAGCATCCTCGACACCGCCAGCCTGAGCAACCGCAGCCTGCCGAACCGGTTGCAGGCCTTGAACTACACCGGCGTCGTCACCGACAGCTTCTTCGTCGAGGCGCAGTACTCCAAGCGTGAGTTCGCCTTCGTCGGCGACGGCTCGCGCTTCACCGACCGCATCCGCGGCACGCTGCTGGTCGACGACGAGAGCTTCCGCTGGAACAGCCCGACCTTCTGCGGCGTCTGCTCCCCCGAGGCGCGCGACAACGAGAACGCCCTGCTCAAGGCGTCGTGGTTCCTGTCGACCGAGAACACCGGCTCGCACGACCTCGCCTTCGGCTACGACACGTTCGAGGACATCCGCAAGGCCGACAACCACCAGTCGGGCAGCGACTTCCGGATCTTCATCACCGACACGCTGGTGCGCGGCACCAGCCTCTTCCCGCAGATGATCTCCGGCAACACCGGCACCTTCATCCAGTGGAACCCGATCCCGGTGAGCAGCCTGGGGACGAGCTTCAAGACCAACTCCTTCTTCGTCAACGACCGCTGGCGGATGAACGACCGCTGGAGCTTCAACGTCGGCGTGCGCTACGACCAGAACGACGGCGTCGACAGCTCCGGCAAGAAGGTGACGGACGACAGCAAGATCAGCCCGCGCCTCGGCGCCACCTACGACCTCAAGGGCGACGGCGACTGGATCTTCAACGCCTCGTACGGCCAGTACGTCGCCGCCATCGCCAACACCCAGGCCGACGCCAGCTCCAGCGCCGGCAACTTCGCCACCTACCAGTGGTTCTACCGCGGCCCGAGCATCAACGCCAACCCGAACGGCCAGCTGCTCACCGCCGAAGAGGCCCTGAACCTCGTCTGGGCCTGGTTCGACGCCCAGGGCGGCACCCGCAACACCAGCAACCTGCGCGGCTCGATCACCATCCCGGGCGGCACGACGGTCATCCCCGAAGCGCTCTCGTCGCCCTCCACGACCGAGTACACGCTCGGCATGGCCAAGCGGCTCAGCAACCGCGGCGTCGCCCGCGCCGAGTACGTCCACCGCGACACCACCGACTTCTACATCGAGCGCCGCGACCTCGGCACCGGCCGGACCACCACGCCGAGCGGCGCGCCGGCCGACCTGAGCCACATCATCAACGAGAACGACATCCTCGAGCGGACCTACGACGCCCTGCACACGCAGATCCAGTACCGGATCGGCGACCGCCTGAACCTCGGCGGCGTCTACGCCCTTGCCTTCCTGAAGGGCAACGCCGAAGGCGAGAACCGCGCCTCCGGCCCGATCCGTGCCCTCGACCGCCAGTATCCGGAGTACAAGGACCAGTCCTGGAACAACCCCGACGGCTACCTGGCCAACGACCGGCGGCACCGCCTCCGCGTCTGGGCCGTCTACGACCTGTTCAAGACGACGCACCACAACCTGAGCCTCGGCCTGCTGCAGAACTACAACAGCGGCCTGCCCTACGGCGCGCTCGGACAGGTGAATTCGGCGGCCTCCGTCACCAACCCGGGCTACGTCCGGGCGCCGGCGAGCGTCAACTACTACTACACGGACCGCGACGAGTTCCGCATGGACGACATCACGTCGACCGACCTGACGCTGAACTACAACTTCGCGTGGGGCCTGTTCGGCAAGGACGTCGAGGTCTTCCTGCAGCCCGAGGTGATCAACGTCTTCAACGAGCACAGCGCGATCAACGTCAACACCACCGACGTGCAGGACGCCACCACCCGCAGCGCCCTGAGGCCCTTCAACCCGTTCACCGATCAGCCGGTCGAAGGGGTCAACTGGCTCCGCGGCCCGCGCTTCGGCAAGCCGGTCAACGCCGAGGACTACCAGGAGCCGCGGACCTTCCGGTTCTCGGTCGGGTTCCGGTTCTGATCTAGTAGGGGCGGCCCTTGTGGCCGCCCTCCGAAGGGCACCCACAAGGG
>JBKKAU010000013.1:0-2356 GCA_046714475.1 Thermoanaerobaculia bacterium | reverse complement strand
GGTCTGGAGCGCGTCGGGGTGCGCGACGACTTCTTCGCCCTGGGCGGCAACTCCCTGCTCGCCGCCCAGGTGGCTTCGCGGATCCGCACCGTGATGGGGATCGAGCTGCCGCTGCGCCGGCTGTTCGAGGCGCGGACGGTCGCGGACCTGGCCCGGGCGGTCGAGGAGGCGGGCGATCTGCCCCTGCGCTTCGGGCCGGTGGAGCGGCATCAGGCGCTGGTGGAGTGGAACGACACGGCGCGGGCCTGCGTCCCGGGCGTCTGCCTGCACGAGCTGGTCGCCCGGCAGGCGAGGAGCACGCCGGACGCCGTGGCCGTCTCGTTCGACGGCCGGGATCTGACCTACCGCGAGCTGGAGAGCCGCGCCAACCGCCTGGCCCACCACCTGATCGGCCTGGGCGTCGAGCCGGAGGGCCGGGTGGGCGTGCTGATGGAGCGCTCGCTGGAGATGGCCGTGGCGCTGCTCGGCGTCTTCAAGGCCGGAGCGGCCTATGTGCCGCTCGACCCGGCCTCTCCGGCCGAGCGCCTGGGGGTCCTGATCGGGAGCGCCGGGGTGCGGGTGGTGATCGCGCAGGGAGAGCTGATCGACCGGCTGCCCCGTCGTGACGAGCCCGTTGTCCTCCTCGTCCTCCTCGACCTTCTCGACCTTCTCGACGAGGGCTGGGCGGAGATCGAGAGCCGACCGGACACGGCCCCGGAGGTCGCGGTCGACGACGGCAACCTGGCCTATGTGCTGTTCACCTCCGGCTCGACCGGCACGCCCAAGGGGGTGATGGTCCCGCACCGGGGCGTGGTCAACCGGCTGCTCTGGGCGCAGGAGGTCTACCGGCTCGGCCCGGCCGACGTGGTGTTGCAGAAGGCGCCGTTCAGCTTCGACTTCTCGGTCTGGGAGATGTTCGCGCCGCTGATCGCCGGGGCGCGGGTGGTGCCGGCCGAGCCGGGCGGGCACCGCGACCCCGCCTACCTGGCGCGCGCCATCGCCGAGCACGGGGTGACGATCGTCCACTTCGTGCCGTCGATGCTGGGGGTGTTCCTGGAGGCGCCGGGCCTGGAGCGGCTGACCTCGCTGCGGCAGGTCTTCGCCGGCGGCGAGGCGCTGCCGCCGGCGCTGCGGGACCGGTTCCTGGAGCGGCTCGGCCGCCCTCTGGGTATTCCGCTCGACAACCAGTACGGCCCCACCGAGATCTCGATCGACACGACGCGCTGGGTCTGCCGTCCGGGCCCGGTGTCGCTCGGCCGTCCGATCGCCAACGCGCGGCTGTACGTGATGGACCGGCAGCTCCAGCCGAAGCCTCCCGGCGTGGCCGGCGAGCTGCTGATCGGCGGCGCGGGGGTCACGCGGGGCTACCTGGGCCGGCCGGACCTGACGGCGTCGGCGTTCGTGCCCGATCCGTTTCCCCTCTCCGGAGGCGAGCCGGGCGGACGCCTCTACCGCACGGGCGACCTGGTCCGGCTGCTGGCGAACGGCAATCTGGAGTTCCTGGGCCGCATCGACCACCAGGTCAAGATCCGTGGTTTCCGGATCGAGCTGGGGGAGATCGAGGCGGTGCTGGGGAGCCACCCCGGAGTCCGGGAGTGCGCGGTCCTCGCCCGGGAGGACGTGCCGGGGTCGCGCCTGCTCGTCGCCTACGTGGCCGGCGACCTCCCGGACGAGGGCGAGCTGCGCGCCTTCCTGGCCGCGCGGCTGCCGGAGTACATGGCGCCGGCGGTCTTCGTCCGCCTGGAGGCGTTGCCGTTGTCGCCGAACGGCAAGCTGGACCGGCGGGCCCTGCCGGCGCCGGAGCGGTCGCGGCGCGAGTCCATGGCCGAGTTCGTCGCCCCCCGCACCCCGACCGAAGAGATCCTCGCCGGGATGTGGAAGGGACTGCTCGGCCTCGAACGGGTGGGCGTCGACGACCGGTTTTTCGAGATGGGCGGCAACTCGCTCCTGGCCACCAGGGTCCTCGCCCGGGTGCGGCAGACCTTCGGCGTCGAGATTGCCCTGCGCGAGATCTTCCAGACCCCGACGATCGCCGGCCTGGCCGGGCTGATCGACTTCCAGGCGGCCCGGGCGGCCCGGGCGGCGCCCGGGGAGGAGGACGAGCTCCTCGCGATGCTCGATCAGCTCGACCTGCTCTCCAACGAGGAGGCGCGCGACCGTCTCGAAGGCCTGCGCTCCGAGACGCCGGAGACGCCGGAGGAGGGCCTCGAGCTCCAGGCCGGCTCGGCCCTCGTGCGCCTCCCCCGGACCGGCGACCTGCCCCTGTCCTTCGCCCAGCAGCGGCTCTGGCTCCTCGACCAGCTCGATCCGGGCAACCCGGCCTACAACATCCCGCTGGTCGTCCGCCTGACGGGGGCGTTGCAGGTCGGCCTGCTGG
>JBKKAU010000012.1:0-3253 GCA_046714475.1 Thermoanaerobaculia bacterium | reverse complement strand
CCCCGCGGGGGGGGGGGGGGCCCCGCCGGCCCCCCCCCCCCCCCCCCCCACCCGGGGGGGGGGGCCCCCCCCCCCCCCCGGCGCCCGGCCCGGGCGAAATCCTCATCGACGTCGAAGCGGCGGGGGTCAACCACGCCGAGCTGCTCCAGGTGCGCGGGCTCTATCCGCCGCCGCCGGGGGAGAGCGACGTCCCCGGGCTGGAGTGCGCCGGGCGCGTCGCGGAAACCGGGTCGGCGGAGGTCCCAGGGGCTCTCTGGCAGCCCGGCGCCCGGGTCATGGCGCTGCTCGCCGGCGGTGGGCACGCCACCCGCGTCGCCGTCCCTTCCGGACAGCTCATGCCGCTGCCCGGCCAACTCTCGTACATCGAAGGGGGAGCCATCCCCGAGGCCGGCCTCACCGCCTGGACGAACCTGGTGGCGGAGGGCGGTCTGCAACCGGGCGAGTCGGTGCTGATCACCGGCGCCACCGGCGGCGTGGGGGTCTTCGCCGTCCAGCTCGCGCGGGAGCTGGACGCGCGGGTGATCGCCGCCGGGCGCAGCCGCGACCGTCTGGAGATGCTGCGCGAGCTCGGGATCGAGGAGGTCTGCGTCGAGGGCGCGACCCTGCCGCAACAGGTGCGCGACGCGACCAACGGACGGGGCGTCGACCTGGTCGTCGACCTGACGAGCGGGCCGCAGCTCGCCGGCCATCTCGCGGCGTTGCGCGACGGGGGGCGTCTGATCCTGGTGGGCGCCGTGGCGGGCGCCAAGGCCGAGCTGGAATTGCCGTCGATCCTGCGCCGCCGGCTGCGGCTGGTCGGCTCCGTCCTGCGCTCCCGCTCCCGGGAGGAGAAGGCCCGCCTGGTTTCCGACTTCGCCGCCTTCGCCCTGCCGCGCCTCAAGGACGGCCGGCTGCGCCCGGTCGTCGACCGCGTCTTTCCTTTCGAGCGCGCCGCCGCAGCCTACAAGGCCCTGGCGCAGGGCGGATCGTTCGGCAAGATCGTGCTCGAGATCACCCCACGGTAGCTTCGACCTTGAGCATCCGGCCCCAGGCCTGGCGGAGGTTCTCGGGGAGGTCGAGGGTGGGGAAGACCTCTTTGACCTCTTCACGGCTGACGAAGGCCCAGATGTCGTCCCATTGCGCGTAGCGCAGCAGGTGGGAGATGACCCAGGCGCGCTGCTCTTCGGTGCCCTGCCGCAGCATGCGCCGGACCTCTTCCGCCGTGACCTTCTGGTCGGGGAAAAAGTACAGAGGATCGGATAGATAGAGAGGACGGCCTTGGCCTGGCCCGTTCATGCCCCTCAGTATACGGCCTCTTGACCGCGGTTCGCCTGTCCGCTACATTTCCTGCGGCTCGACGATCGGGCGGGCATAACTCAGTTGGTAGAGTGCAAGCTTCCCAAGCTTGATGTCGCGGGTTCGAGTCCCGTTGCCCGCTCCAGAACCTTTCCTTCCAGGGCGGCGGCACGCAGGTGCCGGCCGCCTTCTTAACGTCAGGAGATTCCGGGGAGACCGCCGGCGCCGGCAACGTACCATGTCGATTTTCCGTCGCGACTCCTCCGGGTCTTCTCCCGCTTCCCCCGTCCCTTCCTCCGAGCCGTCGTCCCAGCGTCGTCGCGTTACGCTGATCGCCTCCGGCTCGCGTGTCCGCGGCGAAGTCACGGGTGCGAGCGAGCTCCTGGTCGAAGGGGAGGTCGAGGGGGAGATCCGCGTCGACTCGATCGTCGTGGTCGGCGCCGAGGGGGTGGTGCGGGGTCCTATCGCCGCGCCGACGGTGCGGATCGTAGGGCGCGTGATCGGCAGCGTCCATGCCGACCGGGTGGAAGTTTCGGTTTCGGGAAGCCTGGAGGGAGATATCGTCGCCCCCCGGATCGTCATCGCGGAGGGGGCTTTCTTCAAAGGGAGAGTGGAGATGAACGGGGACAACAACGAGTCCCGCGGCTTCGAGGCCGCGGCGGACACGAGCCCGGCCGCGGCCGAGCCGAGGAAGGCATAGCATGATCGTCGGCATCCCCAAGGAGGTCAAGGACCACGAGTACCGCGTCGGGATGATCCCCGCCGCCGTCCACGCCCTCGCCGAGTCCGGGCACACGGTCCTGTTCCAGGACGGCGCGGGGCTCGGCAGCGGCATCCCCAACGACATCTACGAGGAGGCCGGCGCCGAGGTGGTGCCCGATGCCGCCACCGTCTACGGCCGCTCCGAAATGATCATCAAGGTCAAGGAGCCGGTCGAGTCGGAGTACGGCCTGTTGCAGCGCGGCCAGACCCTGTTCACCTATCTCCACCTCGCGCCGCTGCCGCGCCTGACCGACGTGCTCCTGGAGCGCGAGATCACCGGCATCGCCTACGAGACCATCGAAGACCGCCAGGGACGGCTGCCGCTGCTGACCCCGATGTCCGAGGTGGCCGGCCGCATGGCGGTGGTGGTGGGTGCGAGCTACCTGCAGAAGATCTACGGCGGACGCGGCACGCTGCTCGCCGGCGTCCCGGGCGTGCCGCCCGGCGACGTGGTGGTCCTCGGCGGCGGCATCGTCGGCCTGAACTCGATCAAGATGGCGCTCGGCCTCGGCGCCCGCGTCGCGGTGCTCGACACCAACCTCGAACGCCTGCGCCAGATCGACGACCTGTTCCACGGCGTGGTCACCACGCTGGCGAGCAACCAGTACAACCTGCGCGCCGCCCTGCGCCGCTGCGACCTGCTCATCGGTGCCGTGCTCATCCCCGGGTATTCCGCGCCGAAGCTGGTCACCCGCGACATGCTCAAGCTGATGAAGGAGGGGTCCGTGGTCGTGGACGTGGCGGTCGATCAGGGCGGGTGCTTCGAGACCACCCGGCCCACTACCCACTCGGACCCGGTCTACATCGTCGACGGCGTCGTCCACTACTGCGTGGCGAACATGCCCGGCGCCGTGCCGCGCACCTCGACCTTCGCCCTCAACAACGCCACGCTGCCGTACGGTCTGGCGCTCGCCAACAAGGGCGTGCCGCAGGCCGTCGTGGAGGATCCTGGCCTTCTCCCCGGCATCAACACCTACAAGGGCCACATCACCAACAAGCCCGTGGCCGATTCGCTCGGCCGGCCGTACAAGCCTTTCAAAGAGCTGTTGTAGGCCAACCGGCGCCTGTAGCCTTTTCCCAAAGCTCCCGCAGATCAGACGGCACCGGCGCCTCCAATTTGAGGCGCCCGCCGTCCATGGGGTGTTGAAACCCCAGGCGCCAGGCATGCAGCGCGGGACGGGGGAAATCCCGCAGGACCGGCTGCATCGGCTTCGGC
>JBKKAU010000011.1:0-4608 GCA_046714475.1 Thermoanaerobaculia bacterium | reverse complement strand
CCTCATAGCCACGCCGGCGCGCGCTGGATTCAGGCGACAAAGACTACTGCGGATCGGGGGTCTGGACCAAGGCGTTCGTCACGTCGGAGAGCACGTCCGACAGGCTGGCGCCCTCGAGCTCCGCGGCGAAGCCCTTGTCGGTCGCCGGAACCAATCCCTTGGGGCTCACTTCATAGCGGCCATGCGGGGAGACCACCAGATAGGTGCCGTCCGGGCGCGGGGTCAGGAACATCAGGTAGCGCTGGCCCACCTTGTAGCTCGGGTCCTCGTCGAAGCGGTTGTGGTCGTTGCCGTTCTGGAAGAGGACGAAGGACTCGCCGGCCACCATGTCGCCCTTCTGGCGGCGCTTGACGGTGAAGTGCACCCGCTGCGTGGGGATGTCGCCGCCCTGATCCTCGGAGAGCCTGATGGGGTCGCCATCGGTCACGTAGTCCACCGTCGCGACGACGACGTCGCTCGCGATGCGGGTGGCCTGGCCAAGGGTGCGGGGGTTGTGGTACCAGTTGGCGTGGAGGAGGGGCGTGTCCCCATCGGAGTGCTTGTTGGCGTACATCGTGCCGACGTCGTTGACGTTGTGGGTGACCGGCCTGTACGCGGTGGCGATGCTGTACCAGTAG
The DNA here is from genome assembly GCA_046714475.1 of Thermoanaerobaculia bacterium. GTDB lineage: Bacteria > Acidobacteriota > Thermoanaerobaculia > Multivoradales > UBA5704 > DASPJI01. The sequence goes on along the minus strand of JBKKAU010000011.1, from coordinate 3,991 downwards.
CCGCCGCCCATGCAGCCGCCGTCATTGGAGTGATCGAGGCCGAAGCCGTGGCCGATCTCCTGGCAGTGGACGCCGCGGGCGGAGGTCGAGGACCCCGAGAAGTAGTAGGTGTTGACCTGCGCGGTCGCCCTGAGGATGGTGCAGCCGCTGTAGTTGGTGATGCGGGCGAGGCCGCCCCAACCGGTGGCGCCGGAGTTGGCGTTGAAGACGTAGATCTCCTCGCCCGAGCTGACATAGGAGAAATTGAGGATGGTCATGTTGTGCCAATCGCTGATCGCCGCGTCCGCCTGGGCCCCGCCTGAGGCATTGCGGATCCTGATATTCCGGTCCGCCTGACTCCAGCAACCCCATTGGTGCGCCTGCGCGGCGCTCCCCGCGAGCCCGGCGATGAGCAGAGTCCCAGCAACGAAGACCGCTTTCCTGTTCATGATCATTACCTCCACCTCCAAATGAACGCACGTCTATCGCACGCTCAAAGCTTACGCTTGGCGAAAAGCCGATACATCACATTTTGAGAGGTCCGAGCCTCCGAGCAAAAACCGATCCCTGGGATCCGGAGCCGGGACTCCGATCGTGCCGCCGAAGGCACCCCCCGAATTCAATCGGGGAGCCTCGCCAGGGGACTAAAACAACCGCTTCTACTTTAGCTGGTACAGCAGATGGCTTTGGCGTGACACGCGAATCACAACTCGGAAAACTTTTTTCATCGGGTCGTGGACAGCCCGAGCTCCTGGCATTACATCTGCAGATGGCTATATACGGACGGCGGTCGGGGCCATTCAACTGCGAAGGTGTTACCGCCAGGCGGGACCTGCAACCTGGTCTGTCCCAAGACCGGATGTTGGTTGTATCCTTGAGGCGTGCAACTTTACATTCGCTCCTTCAGGCCACCACCTGGGGGAGCGCTTTTTCCTACCGGACTTCGATTGTCAGAGTCGTAAAGTCGCTCTCCCAGGCCGCATCGGGCCTGGTGGGAGGGCGGAGGTTGGTGCCCCGGATCAGCCATCGGCCAGCCCGGTCGAGCTTGAAAGTGGCACGGCCCGCGGAGTCTGTAACGGTGAGAGTCCCTTTGGCCTGCCCCTCACGGACGATCCCCAGAGAAAACGAAGGCAGCGGCTTGCCATTGCGGAGCACCAGGACGGAGAGCGTTTCACCAGGCCGCAAGGTTGAAGGGTCACTCTGCGGGACGATTTCGAGAGCCAAGCCGACCGGCTCGGCCCAGGAACGGACATCAGGGGTTTGCCCTACCTGGACGAAGGTCTTGTTGTTCTTGACATAGCTCTCCCGCCAGCGCCGGGGCTTGGGGCTCTCCGCCCAGGCACGCCGGACCTCTTCCGTCGCCCCGATCTCATCCAGGTAGTGCTCCACCTGCTCCGGCTTCATGTCGATCGACTTGGGCGCGAGCTCGACCCACAGGGTCGCGAGCCCCGGCTCGGTCAGGCGGGCGGTGAGACGGAGCGCTTTGGAGGTGGCTTTGCGGTCCGTGAGGCTGAACGTCTTACCCGCCAGACGACAGGAAGCCTGGGCTATGCGGTCAGGCTTGATGGCGGACTCGGAGGCCGGGAAGGCCATGCCGCTCGTGAGGTCGAGGCTGACCGAGGCGCCCGGTTGGACGGCCGAGCGGCCCGGCAGCAGCCAAGTGTCATGGGACAGGACCGGCATTGCCAGGAGCGCGCAAAGCAAGACGATCCAGGCGATCGGAAAGAGGCTGCGGGGCTCGATCTGGAACATTTTTCCGCTCCTTGGCTGAGGACTGGCTGTAGGCCGGCCCGATCTTATATGGGCTCGCGCAGCAAAGCGAGAAGCTCCCGCTCGCGATAAACCTTGACATGCGCTCGGTTGAAAAGCCGCGGATACCCATCGCAGAGGCGGTACCGCAGCCGATGTCGAGGACCCGCCATCCGGAAGCGACCATCGAGCGTTACAAGATCAATTGGCTGTGGGGATTGAGGACGGCCCAAGTGACGAAGAGGGCCGTCGAGCTATGGTATAACTCCGTCGATGAGGCGCGCCCTGGCCCTGCTCCTGCTGTTGACGGCGTTGCTGCCCCTGGCGGCGACCGCCGTCGAGCTGTGCGGCGACTGCTCGGAGGAGGTCTCCTCCGATTGCTGCTCGCCGGCCTGCTCTCTGTGCGCGTGCAGCCTGTCCGCCAAGTCGCTCGTACCGGACGGACCCCGGCTCCTCGATAGACTGCTGTCGACGCGTACCCTCCTGCAGGCGGACGCCATCCCGTCCACGCCTCACCCGCACGACATCCTCCACGTCCCGAAAACGCTCACCGCGTAAGCCCTGAGACCCCTCGGACTCCGTCCGCATGCCGGTGCGCGGCATGAGCGGAGGAACGATCTCTTGCGCGAGGTGAGGTATGAGACATCGATTCGCGTGGCCGTTGGCCGCGCTGCTGCTGCTGCCTGCCGCGGGCACAGCCCAGGAGCGGGTGATCACGCTGGAGGAGGCCCTGTCGCTGGCCCGCCAGCGGGGCGTGAGCGCGATCCTGGCCCGCGGCCGGGTCGAGGAGGCCCGCATCCGCGGGCTCCGCGCCGGCCTGCGCTTCCGGGAGAATCCCGTTCTCGAGGTTGGCGGCGGCCCCCGCCGTGCCGAAGAGGACGACTTCTTCGACTACGAGGTGGGCGTCAGCCAGGGCTTCGAGCCGGACGCGAGGCGGACGGCGCGCGTCGCCGGCGCCGAGGCGGCTCTCGAGCGGACCCGGGCGGAGCTGACCGAGGCCGAGCGGCAGCTGCTGCGCGAGGTCGGCGCGGTCTTCCTGCGCGCCGTCGCGGCCGAGGACCGCCGGGCGTTTCTCGCCCGCAGCCGGCTGGCCGCCGAAGGCCTGCTCGCGGCGACGGAACGGCGGTACGAGGCCGGCGAGGCGACGGCGATCGAGCTCAACCGCTCCCGGATTGCCGCCGCCGCCGCCCGCGCCGAGGAGAAGGCCGCCGAAGCGCAACGGGCGGCGGCCCTCTCCGGGCTCCAGGCCCTTCTCGGGATCCCCCCGGGGGAAGAGGTCACGGTACGAGGCAGCCTCGCGCCCCGCCCGCTCCCCGACGTGGAGGCGCTGCTCCGCGACCTCGATCGGAGGCCGGACCTCGCGGCGCTCGCGGCCGAGCTGCGCGAGGCGGAGGCCGGGGTCCTGCTCGGCCAGGCCCTGGCCCGTCCCGCCTGGGGTCTGCGCGGCGGTTACGAGCGGGAAGAGGGCGCCGACGCGGTGACCGCGGGGATCGCCGTCTCGCTGCCCTGGCACGACCGCGGCCAGGAGACGCTGGCCGTCGGCCGGGCGCGGGCGGAGGCCCTCCGCGGCGCGCTCGCCGTGGCGCGGCAGGGCGCCGAGTCCGAGGTGCGGCGGACCGCCGAAGCCCTCGCCCGGCAGGCCGAAGCCGCCCTGGAGCTGGAGCGGACCGCGCTCCCCGCCCTCGACGACAACGAATCCCTCGCGGAGAAGAGCTTCGACGCCGGCGAGATCGACCTCGGCGAGCTGCTGCTGATCCGCCGGGAGATCCTGGAAACCCGACTTCTGTATGCGGACCGCCTCCTGGACGCGGCGCTGGCGCGCCTGGAGCTGGAGACGGCCGCGGGAGCTTTGCGATGAAGACCTGGCTGACCTCGATCGCGCTGGCCCTCCTGCTCGCCGGCTGCGGCGGCGGGAGCACCGAAAAAGCGAACGGACACGAGGAGGAGGCGGGCCACGCCGAAGGCGGTGAGGAGCACGAGGAGGAGGGGCACGCCGAGGGCGAAGCCGCCGGGGACGAGCACGCCGAGGGGACTGAGGAGGCCGAGGAGGCCCAAGAGGAAGGCGTGCTCGCGATCGACCCCGAGATGCTGCGCGACCTGAAGATCACCACCTTCGCCGCCGAGCTGCGGCCGGGCGGCGAGGGCATCACGTCTCCCGGCGAGCTCAAGGTGGATGGGGAGGCCTACGCCGAGGTCGGCGCGCCGATCGCGGCGCGCGTCGTCCGGCTGATCGCCCAACCCGGCCAGTACGTGCGGCGGGGCC
>JBKKAU010000010.1:0-8355 GCA_046714475.1 Thermoanaerobaculia bacterium | reverse complement strand
CGCTCGACCGCCTGACGGGGCTGCCGGCGGGACCGGAAGTGGAGCGGAGGCGCGCGGCCGCGGCCCGGGCGCGCCGCGGGCCGGCGGTGCTCGCCAAGGGCGGGCACGCCGAAGGCCCGGAGGTGGTCGACCTGCTGCTCGAAGGCGGGCGCTGCCACCGCTTCGCCAACCCGCGCCTCGCTTCGACCTCGACCCACGGCACCGGGTGTACCCTGTCTTCGGCGATCGCCGCCCGGCTGGCGGCGGGGGAGGAGCTGCCGCGCGCCGTCGAGGGGGCAATCCGCTATCTGCGCGGCGCCATGCGGGCCGCCTACCCGGTGGGGAGCGGCCACGGGCCGGTCGACCACCTGTATGCCATCGTTCCCCGGGAGGGGCGGGAAGGGGAGGAAGGATGAGCGAGCCGTTGGACCTTCTGGTGGTGGGGGCCGGGCCGACCGGGATCGCGATCGGCGCCGAGGCGCGCCGCCAGGGGCTGAGCGTCCTGCTGGTGGACCGCGGGCCGCTGACCGCGGCGATCCAGGCCTATCCCACGTTCATGCAGTTCTTCACCACCCGCGACCTCCTGGAGATCGCCGACGTCCCGTTCACCATCGCCGAGGACAAGCCGAGCCGCCGCCAGGCCCTGGCCTACTACCGCGCCGTGGTGGACCGCTACAAGGTCCCGCTCGCCCTCTACGAGGACGTCCTTGAGGTGCGCCAGGAGGGGGACGGGTTCGCCGTCGCCACCGCCGCTCCCGGGGAGACCGCGCCGCGCCGGACGCGGCGGGCGCGCGCCGTGGTGCTCGCCACCGGCTACTTCATCAACCCGCTGAGGCTGGACGCGCCCGGCGAGGACCTCCCCTGGGTGAGCGCCCGCTACCTGGAGCCCTACCCCCACTACGGCCAGGACGTGGTCGTCATCGGCGGCGGCAACAGCGCCGCCGAGGCGGCGCTCGACCTGTGGCGCAACGGCGCGCGGGTCACTCTGGTGCACCGCGGCGCGGAGATGCGGCCGGGGGTCAAGTACTGGCTCAAGCCGGACGTCGAGAACCGCATCGAGGAGGGCTCGATCCCGGCGCGCTTCAACGCCCGCATCGTCGCCTTCCATGATGGTGCCAGGGAGGTCGGGGGAGAGGTGGAGATCGAGACCCTGGACGGAGGGGTGGAGAGGCTGCCCGCCCAGGCCGCGTACGTGCTGGTCGGCTACGTGCCGGACGTCGATTTCGAACGGCGCTGCGGCGTCGAGGTCGACCCCGAGACCCTGATCCCCGCGTACGACCCGGAGACCTGCGAGTCGAACGTCCCGGGGCTCTACGTCGCCGGCACCCTCCAGGCAGGCCGGCGGACCAACCTGATCTTCATCGAGAACTCGCGCGACCACGGCCCGCGGATCGTCGACCACCTCAAGCGGCGGCTCGGCGGGTAGACCGACCCCGCCGCCGTACGTTACCGTCCTCGGCGGAGGACGTTCTAGATTTTATTCCCCCGGAAACCGGTCGGGTACCTTTCTTGCGTCTTAAGACTCCGCCAGGAAGACCGAGAGCCCTGTTGCTCTGGAAGAAATGAAATACCACCGGGACCTGTTGTGGGATAAAGGTCATATTATGGCCTTCCTCACCTTGGGAGAGATCGCGATGAGACATCTTCGTTTCCGTGGGTTTGCCCTCCCGCTCTGCGCCCTGCTCCTGGCCCCGCCGCTCACGGCCCAGCAGGCGCCGGAGCCGCAGCCGAGCCTGTTCGGCGAGCAGATCGACGTGCGCGTAGTCAACGTCGAGGTGGTGGTCACCGACCGCCAGGGCAACCGCGTGTCCGACCTCAAGCCGTCCGACTTCCGCCTGACCGTCGACGGCAAGCCGGTGCCGGTCCAGTACTTCACCGAGGTCCGCGGCGGCCAGGCGGTCGCCCCGCCGGCGGCGCCTTCCGAAGGCCCCACGGAGTCCGCGGTCCAGGGGCTGCCGTCGCTGGCTCCCGGCGAGCCGGTGGGCACCAGCTACCTGGTCTACATCGACGACTTCTTCTCGCTCGGCGCCCGCCGGGACGAGGTGCTGCGCAAGCTCAAGGACGAGCTCGCCCGTCTCGGCCCCGAGGACCGAATGGCGATCGTCGCCTTCGACGGCCGGCGGATCGACATGCTCAGCAGCTGGTCGCGCTCCTCGCGGGACCTCGGCCGCGCCCTGGACCGCGCCATGGTGCGGCCGGCGTACGGCTCGCAACGGTTCACCGACCTGCGCAACTTCAAGATGAGCATCCGCACCGTCCGCGAGTTCGAGCAGATCCAGAGCTCGATCGAGAGCGGCCGTCTGGCGACCCCCAGGGACCGGCTGGACCTGCAGGAGATGGACTACGCCTCCCGCGTGGCCCAGCAGGTCGAGCGGTCGATCGGAGCGGCGGTGAGCACGTTGCGCGGCTTCGCTTCGCCGCCGGGCCGCAAGGTCATGTTGCTGATGTCGGGCGGCTGGCCCTTCGACACGATCCGCTACGTGCTCAACGACCCGACCCGGGCGGAGGTCATCAGCACCGAGATTCCCTCGGGTCAAGAGCTCTTCTCGCGGCTCACCGACACGGCGAACCGGCTCGGGTACACCGTCTACCCGGTCGACGTGCCCGGGATCGAGGGCGACGGCGCCAACGCCGAGGTGATGGACGTCTCGCTGGACCCCCAGGACATCCTGAATGAGTTTCCCGGCGCGGGCCCGATGCTGCGCGAGCAGGAGATGCACACCGCGCTGCAGTACGTCGCCATCCAGACCGGCGGCAAGGCGCTGATCAACAACGAGCGCCTGGAGGCTCTCGAAGAGGTCGCGTCCGACACCCGGTCGTACTACTGGCTCGGCTTCGCCCCCGAGTGGCAGGGCAACGACAAGCGCCACGACATCAAGGTCGAGGTGACGCGGCCGGGCCTCCGGGCCCGCTCGCGCGACAGCTTCCTCGATCTGTCGAGCCAGGCCGAAGTCTCGCTGATGGTCGAGAGCGCCATGCTCTTCGGCACGCCGCCCGGCGCGACGCCGATGCCGATCCAGCTCGGCGAGCCGGTCCGGACCGGGCGCAAGGAGATGGAGGTCCCGCTCTCGATCGCCATCCCGGTCGACGCGTTCACCACCCTGCCGGTCGACGGCAAGCACGTCGCCGAGCTGCAGCTCCGGGTCCACGCCATGGACGCGGACGGCGAGCGGTCCGACATGCCGGTGATCCCGATCCGGATCTCCACCAAGCAGCCTCCGGAGGCCGGCAAGTACGTCCGCTACGACACCAAGCTCAGGCTGCGGCAGATCGAGCAGCACGTGGTGATGGCGGTCTTCGACCCGGTCAGCGGCAAGATCAGCACCGCCGAGACCGACGTCCGGCCGCCGAAGAAGAAGTGACGGTCCCGTGTTCGGGTGGTGAAACGGGGGCGGCCTGCGGCCCCCCTGTCCCGTATAATGCGCACCGGACAGGTTGAAAAACCAGGGAAGACAATCCATGAAGGCCTATAAGCGAGTTTTACTGGCGGGGCTGCTCTGCGGCCTGGCCTCCGGCGCCCTGGCGGCTCAGCAGGGCGGCGACAAGCCCGCGGACGCTCCCCAGGCTTCCGGGAGCAGCGGGCAGGAAGAGCCCTTCTTTGACACCGTCAACGTCAGCGTCGTCAACGTCGACGTCTACGTCACCGACAAGAAGGGCAACCGGATCAACGGCCTCACCAGGGACGACTTCGAGCTCTACGAAGACAGGCGTCCGATGGCGATCACCAACTTCTACGCGGTCCAGGACGGCCGGGCGGTGGCGACCTCCGACGCGCCGTCCGTCGCGGAGGGGGGCGCGCCGGCCGAGGCGCTCGACAGGGTCGCCACGCCGGAGGACCAGAAGCTCCGGCTGGTGGTCTACATCGACAACGTCAACATCCGGCCGTTCAACCGCAACCGCGTCATGCGCGAGCTGCGGGTCTTCCTCAACAACAAGCTGGGCAAGGGCAACCAGGTGATGCTGGTCTCCTACGACCGGTCGCTCCACGTGCGGCGCAACTTCACCAGCGACCCCGACCTGGTCACCTCGGCCCTGACGGAGCTCGAGAAGGTCTCCGGCCACGGCACCCATGCCGACTCGGACCGCAGGGACGCGCTGCGCAACATCGAGGACGCGGAGTCCGCCAACGAGGCGATGATGTACGCCCGGGCGTACTCCGAGTCGGTCTACAACGACCTGTCGTTCACCATCAACGCGATGAAGGACATCGTCAACTCGCTGGCCGGCATGCCGGGCCGCAAGGCGATCCTCTACGTCAGCGACGGCGTGCCGATGATGGCGGGGCAGGACATCTTCTACGCCGTGCAGAGCAAGTTCGGCCAGGAGACCGGGAGCTTGACCGAGGCCTTCTCCTACGACGCCTCGCGCCGTTTCACGGAGCTGACCTCGCAGGCCAACGCCAACCGCGTCACCTTCTACACCATCGACGCCGCCGGCCTGCGGACCTTCGGCTCGGTCTCGGCCGAGAACCAGGGGCCCGGCCAGGGCATCATGGTCGACTCGGTCCAGATCTCGAACCTGCAGAGCACGCTGCAGATGATGGCGGAGAAGACCGGGGGCATGGCGATCCTCAACTCCAACACGGTCACGCCCCAGCTCGACAGGATCGCCCAGGACTTCAACACCTACTACTCGCTCGGCTATACGCCGCCCCATTACGGCGACGGCCGGTACCACCGGGTCGAGGTCAAGGTGAAAGGGAAGAAGGGCCTCGTGGTGCGGCACCGGGAGGGCTACCGCGACAAGACCGCCGAGACCCGCATGAGCGACGGCACCCTGGCGGCCTTGAAGTTCCCCTTCGAGGAGAACCCGCTCGGCATCGACATCGAGTTCGGCAAGACGGAGCAGCGGCAGGACGGCCTCTACCTGCAGGAGGTCAACGTCAGGATCCCGCTCGGCAAGCTGACCCTGGTGCCGCGCGAAAAGACCCAGGAGGCGCGGCTGCGGCTCTTCCTCGCCGCCATGGACTCCGACGGCGACACCTCCGAGGTGCAGCAGCAGATGGTGCCGATCACCATCCCGGCGGCCGAGGTTGCGACCGCGGTCGGCAAGCATTATGTTTTCTCCGTGCAGATGCTGATGCGCGCCGGGGATCACAAGGTGGGCATCGGCGTGCGTGACGACGTGGCCGGCCAGACCTCCTTCTTGAGCCGCTCCGTGCGCGTCGGCCGGCAGAAAGGGTAGGGGATTGGGGAATGCCTGAGGGCGGTTGGGCCGATCTGTTTCGTTCGCTCGGGGAGTCGCTGCTCCAGGTCCTGAGGGCCGAGCTGGCGGCGGTCGAAGAGGACTTCCGCCGCTCGTCGGCTCACCTCAAGGCGACCGTCGGGCTGCTGGTCGCCGTCGCCGTCCTCGGGTTCTGGATCGCCGGCCTGCTGATCTTCGTCCTGGTCGCCCTGCTCGACGTCTGGCTGCCCCTCTGGGCCGCCGCGCTGATCGTGATGGCGTTCTTCACGATCGTGGCGGCGGTCCTCGCCAGGCTCGGCGTCAACCGGCTCCGCCAGATCGAGAACCCGGTCGCCAGCATCAAGCAGCGCCTCGACAACCACCTCGAGTGGTGGCAGCAGCTGCTGGCCGAGGCCAAGCCGCCGGTGGACGTGCCGTCCGCCACCGTCCCGGCCGTCGAGAGGAACCTGCCATGAGCAAAGAGCTGGAAGAGGCGCGGCGCCAGGTGGAGGTCCTCCTGGAGCAGAGCCGCCGCGAGGCCGAGCAGCGTCTGACCGAGGTGCGGACCGCCGTCCAGACCGAGGTCGGAGCCACCCCCAGGAAGGCCTACGCCCTCATGCTGCTGGCCGCCGGGGCCAGCGGTTTCGCCCTGGCGCTCCGCAAGAGCCGCCGGCCCCGACGTCCGCGACGGTCGCGGAAGGCCCTGAAGGGCGAATCGTCTCGTTCGCGAAAGGATTGAGGCGCCCGGCTTACCCCTGGACCGGCCTCTTGAAGACCATCGCGATGTTGTCGGTCGCGCCGGTCTTGAAGTTCACCGAGGTGATCGAGACCAGCTCCCATCCATCCTCACCGAGCTGGTTCAGCTGCGTCGCGGAGTTGGGGTCGAGGCGGTAGTTTTCGCTCCGGATGTTGATGATCTTGTACTCCCACTTGGTCATCTCCACACACTCCTTCCCAAAGATCACATAGGTTGCACAGCCTCGAGTCGAATCTAGGCTCATTGTAGCCCGGTTCGCCCCAAGCCGCGTCACACGGCCGTCACACCCGACAGACACGGCCGCCCCGACGATTTCACTTGCGATCTTCGCGCCAGCTCACCCGCACCGCCGCTCCCCGGGGCACGCCCCAGCGCCGGGCGAGGTCGTCCCCGTTCAAGGACAGCTCGAGCGTGCCGAGCGATCCCGGCAGCAGCGCCGCCTCTCCCGGAGGGATCTCCTGGTAGTGGCTCACGCAGCGGTGGGCGGTATGGCCCTCCACCTCCGCGGCCAGCCCGGGGCAGGGCGACGGCAGCCAGGAGGAGGGAAGGTCGGTGATCAGGTTGCCGTAGCGGTCGACGTGAACGACCCGGCCGGACAGCCGGCCGGGCTCGCGCCGCGGCGGCTCGATAGGGAGGCGCACCGGGTCGGAGACCTCCGGTCCCAGCGCCTCGGCGGGCTCGCCGCGGAGCAGCCAGGCGGCGATCGGAGCGAAGCGGTCGCGGCCGTGGAAGGTCTGCCCGGGCGCCGGCGGGAAGAGGTCGGAGCGCTCGACCGACCAGACCCGCGCGCCGGCCGCCGCGTCGAGCAGGGGAGTCAGCAGGCCGTTGTCCGGCGCCACCAGCCAGGCGGACGGCGTCCTCGCCACCAGCATCCGCCGGCCGCTCCCCACGCCGGGGTCGACCACCGCCAAGTGCACCGTGCCCTCCGGAAACGACGGTGCCGCCGCGGCCAGCAGGAAGGCGCCCGCCGCGACGTCGCCGGCGGGCACGTCGTGGGAGACGTCGACGATCTGGGTCCCCGGCGCCAGACGCAGCACCGTCCCCTTGACCGCGGCGACGTAGTAGTCCGCGAGGCCGAAGTCGGTCAGCAAGGAGAGAATCATCTAGAATCCCGCCGTGTCGAGCCCTGCCCGCCGTCTTCTCCTCTTCACCAAACCGGCCCGCGCCGGCCGCGTCAAGACCCGGCTGATCGGCGATCTTACTCCGGCCCAGGCCGCCGAGCTGCACGCCGCGTTCGTGGACGACCTCCTGGACCGGCTCCGCGAGGGGGACTTCGAGCTGCGGCTGGCCTGGGCGCTGGACCCGGACGAGGCCCTTCCCGAGGGGCCGGTGCCCGGGGTCCGGCAGTGTGGTGAAGACCTCGGCGAGCGGCTGTACCGGGCGCTCTCGGAGGGTTCAGGAGCCGTGGCCGCCCTCGGGAGCGATCACCCCACCCTGCCCCTCGACCTCGTGCACCGCGCCTTCGAGCGGGTGGAAGCCGGGGCCGACGTGGTGCTCGGACCGGCCGAGGACGGCGGCTACTACCTGATCGCCCTGGGCGCCCCGGAGGGCGGCGGGGTCCCGCGACGGCTGTTCCAAGACATCGACTGGAGCACCGAGCGGGTGTTGCCGCAGACCCTGGAGCGCTGCCGCGAGCTGGGGCTCCGGGTCGAGCTGCTGCCGATGGCCTCGGACGTCGACACGCCGGAGGACCTGCGCCGTCTCGCCTCCCGGCTGGCGGCCGATGCGGACGACGACCTGGGCTGCCCGCGCACCCGCGCCCTGCTCGCGGCCTGGGGCCGGCTGCCGCTCGAAAGGGCCTCATGAGGATCCTCTCCGCCGAAGCCATGCGCGCGGTCGACCGCCACGCCATCGACGAGCTGGGCGTCCCCGGCATGGTGCTGATGGAGAACGCCGCCCTCGGCGTGGTCGACGCCATCGGCGAGGTGTACGGCGAGGCCGGGTCGGCCGCGGTCTTCTGCGGCCCCGGCAACAACGGCGGCGACGGGCTGGCGGTCGCGCGCCTCCTCGCGGTGCGCGGCTACGACGTCCAGGTCTTCCTCGCCCGCGGCTCGGAGGAGCCGGCCGGGCTGGCGGGGGACGCCGGGACGCAGCTCGCCATCGTCCGCAAGCTGGAGCTGCCGCTCGAGGAGGTCGGCCCCGCGGACGACCTCGCGCCGGTGCTGGCGGCGGCCCGCGGCTACGACCTGATCGTCGACGCCCTGTTCGGCACCGGCCTCGGCCGCCCCCTGGAAGGGGTCTTCGCCGCCCTGGTCGAAGGGCTCAACGATCTGCCCCTCCCCCGTGTGGCGGTCGACCTGCCGAGCGGCCTGAACGGCAGCCGGCCCGACGTCTTCGGCCCGCACGTCCGCGCCGACCTCACGGTGACCTTCGCCGCGCCCAAGGTGGCGCACGTCTTCCCGCCGGCGTCGGCGGCGGTGGGGGAGCTGGTGGTCGCCGCCCTCGGGATCCCGACG
>JBKKAU010000009.1:0-2850 GCA_046714475.1 Thermoanaerobaculia bacterium | reverse complement strand
AGGGAGGAGGGGCGGGAGAGGGGGGCCAGGGGGTGAGGGCTTTCTCCGCGCCGTCCCCGGAATTCCAGGACAGGGACGGCTACGCCGCCACGATATTGACCAGCCGGCCGGGCACCACGACGACTTTGCGGACCGTGAGACCTTCGAGGAAGCGTTGCGCGCCCTCGCTGGCCATGGCGCGCTCGCGCAGCTCCGCCTCCCCGAGGTCGGCGGGCACCGTCACCCGGTCGCGGAGCTTGCCGTTGACCTGGACGACCAGCGTGATCTCCTCGTTGCGGGCCGCGGCCTCGTCCACCACGGGCCAGCGCTGGCCATGGACGGAGCCTTCGAGACCGAGCCGGTGCCACATCTCCTCGGAGAGGTGCGGCGCGATGGGCGCGAGCATCCGGAGGTAGATCTCCAGGACCTCGCGCCAGACGGGCGAGCCGGCCGCGCCCCGCGAGCGGGCGTCGGACATCTCGTTGAGCAGCTCCATCAGCGCCGCGACGATGGTGTTGAACTGGAGCTCCTCGAAGTCGTGGGTGACCTGGCGCAGCGTCTGGTGGGTCTTGCGCCGCAGGCTGCCGAGCACCTCCTCGGACGGCTCACCGTTTTCTTGCCGGGTTTCCGGCTCCTCGGTGACCATCGTCCAGAGACGGCGCAGCCAGCGCGAGGTCCCCTCGATGCCGCGGCTGTTCCACGGGCCGCCCTGCTCCCAGCGGGCGAAGAACATCAGGTAGGCGCGCACGGTGTCGGCGCCGTAGCGGTCCACCAGGTCGTCCGGCGCCACGACGTTGCCGCGGCTCTTCGACATCTTCTCGGAGTCCTCGCCGAGGATGATCCCCTGGTTGCGGAGCTTCATCATCGGCTCGTCGTCTTCAAGGATGTTGAGGTCGCGCAGCGCCTTGTGGAAGAAGCGCGCGTAGATCAGGTGCAGGATGGCGTGCTCGCCGCCGCCCGTGTAGGTGTCGACCGGCATCCAGTAGGCGTACTCCTGGGGATCGAACGGCCCCTGGTCGTAGCGGGGGTTCAGATACCGCAGGTAGTACCAGGACGAGTCGACGAAGGTGTCCATGGTGTCGGTCTCGCGCCGCGCCTCGCCGCCGCATTGCGGGCAGGGCACGAACTGCCAGGTGGGGTGGAGCTTGAGCGGGCTCTCGCCGGTCGGCAGCCACTCGACGTCGTCCGGCAGCCGCACGGGGAGCTGGTCCTCGGGGACCGGCACGGCGCCGCAGCGCTCGCAGTAGACGATCGGGATCGGCGCGCCCCAGTAGCGCTGGCGCGACACCAGCCAGTCGCGGAGGCGGTAGTTCACGGCGCGGCGGCCGGCGCCCTTCTCCTCAAGGAGCGCGACGACCTTCTCATACGCCTGGTCGGCCGGGGTGCCGGTGAGCTCGCCCGAGTCGACCATGACGCCCTCGTGGGTCAACGCCGCGGTCAGGGCCTCCACCGCGACCGGGTCGGCCCCTTCGGGGCGGATGACCGGGCGGATCTCCAGGCCGTACTTGCGGGCGAACTCGAAGTCGCGCTGGTCGTGGGCGGGCACGGCCATGATGGCGCCGGTGCCGTAGGTCATCAGCACGTAGTCGGCGGTCCAGACGGGGACCCGCTCGCCGTTGGCGGGGTTGACCGCCCAGCCGCCGGTCCAGACGCCGGTCTTCTCCTTGTCGGCGGCCTCGCGCTGGATGTCGGTCTGGCGCAGCGCCTTCTCGACATAGCCCTCGACCTCGGCGCGCCGCTCCTCGGGGGTGAGCTTCTGGACCAGCGGGTGCTCCGGGGCGAGGACCAGGAAGGTGGCGCCCCAGAGGGTGTCCGGCCGGGTGGTGAAGACCTCGATCGGGTCGCCCGCCTCGGTCCGAAAGGTGATGTGCGCGCCTTCGGAGCGGCCGATCCAGTTCCTCTGCAGGGTGCGCACGCGCTCGGGCCAATCGATCTTCGAGAAGTCGAGCAGCTCGTCGGCGTACCGGGTGATGCGGAAAAACCACTGCTCCAGCTCCTTGCGGATGACCGGCGTGTCGCAGCGCTCGCAGAGGCGCTCGTCGCCGATCACCTGCTCGCGGGCGAGCGTGGTGTTGCAGCTCGGGCACCAGTCGACGGGCGACCGCTTGCGGTAGGTGAGGTCGTTCTTGAAAAACTGGACAAACAGCCACTGCGTCCAGCGGTAGTACTCGGGATCGGAGGAGACGGCCTCGCGGCGCCAGTCGACCGAGACGCCCATGCGGCGGAGCTGGCCGCGCATGCGGTCGATGTTGGCGTAGGTCCACTTCTTGGGGTGGATGTTGCGCTTGATGGCGGCGTTCTCGGCCGGCAGGCCGAAGGCGTCGAAACCCAGGGGGAACATCACGTTGAAGCCGCGCATGCGCATGAAGCGGGCGCGGGCGTCGGCCGGGGAGACGGCGTACCAGTGGCCGATGTGGAGGTCACCCGAGGGGTAGGGCCACATGGTGAGCGCGTAGTGCTTGGGCCGGCTGGGGTCCGCGTCGGCCCGGTAAAGGCCGTCGGCCTCCCACCGCTCCTGCCACCTCGATTCGATCTCGGCCGGGTCGAAGCCCCGGGGTCCCTTGCGTTCCCGTTCCATGGTCGTCCTCCTCCCGTGCGAAGAGCGAACGAGATTACTGGGCGGGGGATTCCCGCGCAAGGGGAGGGGAGCTGCAGCCCTTGGCAGACGTCTTGCACAAGAGAGTCACGGAGATGCTAACGCTTACTTCTAAGGAGAGCCCCACCATGCGTAGCAAAGTCACACTTCTGAGAGGCTGTGAAAAATTCTCGGCACCGAGTTCTTCCTCAGGGTGTCGTCTTGTGGCAAGCTTTCCGTATGGACGATACCCTATTCCCCTTATCCGAGCCGGAGACGAA
The DNA here is from genome assembly GCA_046714475.1 of Thermoanaerobaculia bacterium. GTDB lineage: Bacteria > Acidobacteriota > Thermoanaerobaculia > Multivoradales > UBA5704 > DASPJI01. The sequence continues at coordinate 15 of JBKKAU010000009.1, read as the reverse complement.
GGTGGAGAAGCCGCA
>JBKKAU010000008.1:0-3214 GCA_046714475.1 Thermoanaerobaculia bacterium | reverse complement strand
CCGTTGTCCAGGGACCGGCCGCGGGCGGCCCGCGGCTCGCGGGCCGTCTCGATCCCCCGGATCTTGCCGGCCGCGGAGCTGCGGGCGCTCGGCCGCGCCGAAGGGGCCAGCCTCTACATGGTCCTGCTCGCCGCGCTGGCCGTGCTGCTCGGACGCCACGGCGGAAGCCGCGACGTCGTCGTGGGCTCGCCCGTGGCGGGCCGCACCCGTCCGGAGACCGAAGGGCTGATCGGGTGCTTCCTGAACACCCTCGCCCTGCGCGTCGACCTCGCGGGAAAACCCAGCTTCCGCCAACTGCTGTCGCGCGTCCGCGACGTCGTCCTGGAGTCCCTGGCCGACCAGGAGGTCCCTTTCGAGCGCGTCCTGGAGGCGGTCCGCCCCGGGCGGGACCTCGACCGCACGCCCCTCTTCCAGGCCCTGCTCAACATGCTCAACTTCCCGCGCGTCGAGGCGCGGCTCCCCGGCCTGGACCTCCTACTGGTCCCCGGCCCTATTCCGCCGCCACGCTTCGACCTCACGGTCTATGCCGAGGAGGCCGGAGACGAGGTCCTGCTGCGCTGGGTGTGGGACGCCGGCCTGTTCGAGCGCGGGCGTATGGAGGAGGTCGCGGACCAGCTCGGCATCCTGCTGGCCCAGATCGCCCGCGATCCGGACATGGGGATCGAAGGGGTGAGCCTCGTCACCCCCCGGGCCGCGCGGCTGCTGCCGGACCCAAGCGCGGCGCTCGCCGCGGCCTGGCACGGCACGGTCCAGGGGCGCTTCTCCCTCCAGGCCCTCGGCCGGCCGGACGCCGTGGCGGTGACCGACCGCGAGGGCGCGTGGACATACGACGAGGTGCTCCGCGGCAGCCGTCAGCTGGCGCACGCGCTGCGGGCGGGCGGCGTCCGCCAAGGGGACGTGGTGGCGATCCATGCCCACCGCGGCGCCGCGCTCGTGCGGGCCGTGCTCGGCGTGCTCGAGGCCGGCGCGGTGTTCGTGATCCTCGACCGCGACTACCCGGCCGCGCGGCTGGCCGCGGTCGTCCGCGCGGCCCGGCCCCAGGCCTGGCTCCAGACCGACCCGGCCCCCCTGGAGCACGAGCTGGAACGGTGCGTGGCCGACCTCGACCCCCTCCGCCTGACCGTAGCTTTCGGAAAAGGCCTGGAGGAGTGGCCGGACGGCGATCCGGGAGTGGAGACGGACCTTGACGCGCCGGCCTACATCGCCTTCACCTCCGGGTCGACCGGGAGCCCCAAGGGAATCGTGGCGGGACAGCGGCCGTTGTCCCACTTCCTCGACTGGCACGTCCGCACGTTCGAGCTGGATGAGACCGACCGCTTCAGCCTCCTCTCGGGTCTGTCGCACGACCCCCTGCTGCGCGACCTCTTTACGCCGCTCTGGCTGGGCGCGGCGCTGGTCGTACCGGACCCGGAGGTCACGGTCTCCTCCGGGTGGATGGCCTGGGAGGCGGTCACAGTCGCCCATCTTACCCCGGCCATGGCCCAGCTCCTGACCGGGTCGGACCCGGTGCCTCTCCCCGCGCTGCGCCGGGCCTTCTTCGGCGGCGACGCGCTCCTCCGGCGCGATGTCGACCGGCTGCGCGAGCTGGCGCCGGGGGCGGCCTGCGTCAGCTTCTACGGCGCCACCGAGACGCCGCAAGCCATGAGTTGGCACGCGGTCTCGCCCGGAGAGCCGGATGACGGCAGGCCGCTCCCGCTCGGCCGCGGCATCGAAGGCGTGCAGCTCCTGGTCCTCAACGAGGCCGGCGGTCTGGCCGGCTTGGGAGAGACCGGGGAGGTTTGCATCCGTACGCCCTATCTCGCGCGGGGCTATCTCGACGACGAAGCGCTCACCCGCGAGCGCTTCCCGGCCAACCCGTTCGTCTCCGCTCCGGAGCCCGGCGACCTGCTCTATCGGACCGGCGACCTGGGCGCGTACCTCCCGAACGGAGAGGTCCGGCCGCTCGGGCGCGCCGACCGCCAGGTCAAGATCCGCGGCTTCCGGGTCGAGCCCGCCGAGGCCGAGGCGGCGCTTGCGCGACAGCCGGGAGTCCGCGAGGCGGTGGTGACGCTGCGCGGCGAAGGGACGCCCGGCGCCCCGCGGCTGGTGGGCTACGTCGTGCCCTCGGACCCCCGAACCACTCCCTCCCCCGCCGCCTTGCGCGCCGCCCTGCGCGACCTCCTCCCGCCGTACATGGTTCCGGCGGCCGTCGCCGTCCTGGCGGCCCTGCCGCTGACGCCCAACGGCAAGGTGGACCGCGCCGCGCTGCCCGATCCCGGCCGGGAGGAGGAGGCGGGCTTCGTCGCGCCGCGCGATCCCATCGAGGCCTTGCTGGCGGAGATCTGGGCCGGCGTCCTGGGAATCGAACGGGTCGGAGTCTCCGACGAGTTCTTCGCCCTCGGCGGGCACTCCCTGCTCGCCACCCAGGTGGTTTCGCGGGTGCGGGAGACCTGCGGCGTGGACCTGCCGCTGCGCGCCCTGTTCGAAGCCCCCACCCTGGAGTCGCTCGCCCGCCGGATCGAGGAGGCGCGCCACGTTGGCGTCAGGACGGCCCCGCCGCTCCAGCGGGTCCCCCGCCAGGGCGACCTGCCGCTCTCCTTCGCCCAGCAGCGGCTCTGGTTCCTCGACCAGATGGAGCCCGGCAACCCCAACCTGCACCTGGCGGCGGCTCTGCACCTCGCGGGGCCGCTCGCCGTCCCCGCCCTCGAAGCCGCGATCCGGGAGGTGGTCCGCCGCCACGAGACCCTGCGCACCACCTTCGGCGCACGGGACGGGCGCCCGTTCCAGGCCATCGCACCCGACCTGCTCCTCTCCCTGCCCCTGGCCGACCTCCGGGGTCTCTCCCCGGACCGGCGCTCCGGGGAGGCACGCCGCCAGGCGGCTGCCCAGGCCTGGAGCCCCTTCGACCTGGAGCGCGGGCCGCTGCTGCGGGCGGCGCTGCTGCGCCTGGACGAGCGCGAGCACGTCCTGCTGCTGACCCTCCACCACATCGTCTCCGACGGATGGTCCACGGGGATCCTGTTCGAGGAGCTGACGGCCCTCTACGAGGCGTTCCGCGCCGGCCGGCCGTCGCCCCTGCCGGAGCTGCCGGTGCAGTACGCCGACTTCGCGAGCTGGCAGCGCGACTGGCTGCGCGGCGAGGTTCTGGCGGAGCAGCTCGCCTTCTGGCGCGACACCCTCGGCGGCCGGCAGCCGCCGGTGCTGGAGCTGCCGACCGACCGACCCCGGCCGGCGG
>JBKKAU010000007.1:0-4065 GCA_046714475.1 Thermoanaerobaculia bacterium | reverse complement strand
CCAGGAACCGTCAGCCGCCGCCACGATGCCTCGCCATCTGGTCTTCTCGGCCGTCTCTCTCGTCATCGGAGTTCTCTCTAGTGGGCACGATGCTTCTTTGGCCGAGCCTCCCGCCTGCTCCAAGATCTATGGGCGCAGCAAGTCAGGGGAGCCCTGGTCCGAAGTAGAAGTCGTTGGCGAGGGGATCGAGGGCGAAGCGGATGGAGTCGAGAAGACCAGAGTAGCCCAGAAAGCTGGTGCCGGATGGCCAGTCCGCAGGCACGAAAAAGGTCCCCTCGGTTTCCAGAGATTCCCCTTCTTCCGCGATCAGGAGAAAGGGAACCCGCACGAGAAACCCGGTCTTGATTCCCAGACGGGTGCTCAGCCGGACAGGATCTCCAACTTCGGCGACCACACGGGCCGCTCGTGCGATGTCAGGAGGCAGGACAGACCAGGCGGCCCCGGTGTCGAGCTGGGCCAGCATCGTATGACTGAGAGCGCCGAATCGGACTTTAACGTAGACCTTTGCGGTGGGCTCGATGGCTCGGGGAGGATGATCGGAGAACTTGGAACGGCCGCAGGTGAAACGGCCTACGGGAGAATTGAGCACTTGGTCAGCCGACGTAATGAAGAAAGGCAGAGGCTTGCGGAGCCCGCTCTCGCAATCGGCTCAGCAACTCGTCCAGAGTCTCAGCGTGGGCTAGCAGATCGGCACCCAGCAGGGCCACCCAGCGACCCTTGTAGGACTCCCCGTGTTCCTGGAGCCAACGGAGCTCCGCGCTGCGGTCGGGATCCTGGACCGAGTTGGGCTTCGCGTGAGCCGGCGCCAGAACCTTCCGCAAAGTGGCGAGCTCGGGATCCGTGGCACTCTCTCTCAAGGCTTGCGCCAGGAGCCGGCGTGCAGCGCCCACTTTGTCCTCTTCGATGAGCGCTCGAATCCTGGGACCCCAGGGGGCAACATCGCTCTGCGCGACTTTGGCGGCTCTATGCATGTCGTCCTCAAGCTCTCCGTTGCCGCCTCATGATACCCCAGCAGGCCGCGCCGGCACCAGCAACGTCCCCGTCTGCTTCGACTTCTCCGAGTAAGCCGCCACCACCCGCTCGCCCAGGGCCCGGCCGGTGCCGGCCTTGGCAACGGCCACGATCGAGCCGCCGAAGCCGCCGCCGGTGATGCGGGCGCCGTAGACGTCGGGCTCGGCGCGGGCCAGATCGACCAGGAGGTCGACCTCGGGGACGGAGACTTCGTAGTCGTCCCGCAGTGACTCGTGGGAGGAGACGAGGAGCTTTCCAAGGCGGGGGAGGTCCGTTTCCCGGATCGCGGCCACGGCGGCGCGGACGCGGGCGTTCTCGGTGATGACGTGGCGGGCGCGGCGGTCGAGCGGCTCGGGGAGGCTCGCCAGACGCCAGAGGTCCTGGTTGTCCAGCTCGCGCAACTGTTTGACGCCCAACAGCTCGGCTGCCCGCTCGCACTCCTGGCGGCGCACCCGGTACTCGCCCGTCGCGATGCTGTGCGAGACGCCCGAGTTGATCACCACCAGCTCGGCCGCGGCCGGCAACACCACCCGCTCGTAGCGGAGGTTGCGGGTGTCGAGGAACAGCGCGCTCTTGTCGTCGGCGAGGCTCGCCGCCATCTGGTCCATCACCCCGACGGGGGCGCCGACAAAGTCGTTCTCCGCCCGCTGGCCGGCGAGCGCGATCTCCACGTCGTTGATCTCCAGGTTGAAGGCCTGCCGCAGGCCCCGGAGCAGCGACACCTCCAGGGCCGCGCTCGACGACAGGCCGCCGCCCGAGGGGATGTCCGAATCGATCCGGAGGTCGAACCCGGAGAGCCGGTAGCCGCCGAGCCGCAGTGTTTCGGTCACGCCCTGGATGTAGTCGAGCCAGCCGCGGACTTTCCTTTCCTCGCCCAGCCGGTACTCGCCGCGCGGGTTCTTCCGCAGGGTGACGCTCGCGGAGCGCACCAGGGCGTCGTCGCGGCGCGCCAGCTCGACGCGGGTGCGCTGCGGGATCGCCAAGGGCAGCACGTAGCCGCCGTTGTAGTCGGTGTGCTCGCCGATCAGGTTGACGCGGCCCGGGGCGTCGGCGCGGACCTCCGCCGGGCGGCCGTACAGCTCTTCGAAGCTCGGTTTGCGGCCGGGCTCAATCAAGGGGTGCTCCTCTTGGACAGGCCGCCCTCTATTCGTCCGGGGCGTCCGGGTCGTGCCGCATGCCGCCGCCGGTCCGGGTGACCGTGGCCGGCGTCTTCTTCCGTTTTTCCTTCTTCGGCTCTTCTTCGTCTTCCGCGGCTTCGCCGCGCGTCGCCTTGGCCATGAGCTCCAGCGGGAACTTCGGCGTGCGGTCGGCGTAGAGCAGGCCGTTGGCCTCCTGGTAGGTGTCGGCGAACTGGGTGTAGCAGAAACCCGTGAGGAGGTTGATCTTGCTGACCACCCGCAGCAGGGCGGCGTAGCGCCGGGCGAGGTCGTCGCTTCCCGTCGCCCGCGAGTAGCCCCAGGTCTTTGAGGTATCCGGCGCGGCGGCGATGCCGCCGAACTCGGTGAGGATGATCGGGAGGTCGCGATGGTTCTGTTCCTCCAGCACCAGGAGGCGGCCGCCGGGGCGCTCGCGTTTGAAGAGCTGGGGCAGGACGTCCTCGGCGTGATAGCGCCGGGCGATCCGTTGCGGTTCGGCGTCGTAGTCGTGGATGCCGACGATATCGGTCGCGATGCTCTCCCAGCCGTCGTTGCCGATCACCGGCCGCGTCGGGTCGAGCGTCTTGGTCAGATGGTAGAGAGCGCGCACCCAGTTGCGCTCGGCCTGGCTGTCGGGCAGGTTGGGCACGCCCCAGGACTCGTTGAAGGGGACCCAGGCGACGATCGAGGGGTGGCTGTAGTCGCGCCGCACGGCTTCCATCCACTCGCGGGTCAGGCGCTGGATCGAGCGCTTGGTGAAGCGGTAGGCGCTCGGCATCTCCTCCCACACGAGCAGTCCCAGCCGGTCGGCCCAGTAGAGATAGCGGGGGTCCTCGATCTTCTGGTGCTTGCGCACGCCATTGAAGCCCATGGCCTTGGCGAGCTCGACGTCTCGATGGAGGGCCTGGTCGTCCGGCGCCGTCATGCCCGTCCCCGGCCAATAGCCCTGGTCGAGCACCATGCGCAGGTAGTAGGGGCGGCCGTTCAACACCAACCGGTTCCCCTGCAGCGCGATCGAGCGCAGGGCCGTGTAGCTGCGGACCTCGTCGAGCAGTTGCTCGCGCCCTGCCCAGAGCTGGAGGTGGGCCTCGATCAGGTTCGGCTTCTCGGGGCTCCACAGGAGCTCGTTGCGGAAATCGTCGATCCCCGGGTCGGAGAGGGCGATCCGGCGGTGGACCTCGCCCGCCACCACCGCGTAGCTGTCGTCCGCCAGGAGCTGGCCGTTGGCCCGGAGCTTGACCGCGAGCCAGAGCCGGTCGCGAGGGTCGCCCTCCACCCAGGCCTCGAAGCCGATCTCCCAGCGGTCGAGGCTGGGCGTCCAGCGCACGCTCCCGATCCAGGTCGAGGGGACCTTCTCGAGCCAGACCGTCTGCCAGATGCCCGTCGTGCGCGGGTACCAGATGGAGTGGGGCTCGAGCTTCCAGTCCTGCTTGCCGCGGGGCTTGGCGAGGTCCGCGGGATCGTCGTCCGCCCGCAGGACGACGGTCTGCGGGGTCTGCGGGGTCTGCGGTCCGGAGACGAGCAGGTCGGTGACGTCCACCGTGAACGGTGTATAGCCCCCCTCGTGACAGCCGGCGAGCGCGCCGTTGACCCACACGGTCGCCGACCAATCCACGGCGCCGAAGTGGAGCAGCAGGCGCTCCCCGTCCCGCAGGCGCGGGGCCTCGAAGCTGCGGCGGTACCAGCAGCGGCGGTAGAAACCGGCGTCGCCAATGCCGCTTGCCGATGTCTCGGGTGAGAAGGGGACGAGGATGGTGGCGTTCCACTGCACTTCCCGTGGCGTGCGCCAACGGGCCTGCGGATCGAGGGCGAACTCCCAGGGACCGTTCAAGGAGGTCCAGGTCCCCCGTTGGAGAAGGGGACGGGGATAACCGTGTTCGCCGAGAGTCGGGGTTGATGCAGGGGACTCGGATCGTCT
>JBKKAU010000006.1:0-1805 GCA_046714475.1 Thermoanaerobaculia bacterium | reverse complement strand
GGCCGTACCGGCGGCGGTTCCACACGCGCCGGCGGCGCCTCGGGACGCACCGGGGCCGGAGGCGCCGGGGCGGGCGCGGGTGGGACGGGCGCCGGGGCCGAAGCGGAGCGGAGCGGCGCCTCGGGGTTTACCTCAATGACCACCTTGCGGCGCACCTTGAGAAAGCCGTGCCGCTTCTCGATGGCGCGGTACGCCACCTGGTGGGGTTCCAGGTTGTAGTAGCTGGCCGCCTGGACCAGGGCCTGTTGCAGGGTATCGCCGGAGAAAAAGCGTCTCTTGGGTTCGCTCATGGTCAAGCCTCGCGCTTCCGCAGATGGTTGTAAACGCTCTGTTGCACGATGGTCAAGACGTTGTTGGTCAGCCAGTAGAGGACGAGGCCGCTGGGGAAGCCCAGGAACATGAAGGTCATGACGATCGGCATGATCTGGAACATCCGGCGCTGCATCGGGTCGGTCGCCTGCGGTCCCATCTTTACCTGGAGGAACTGGGTGGCGCCCATGATGATCGGCAGGATGTAGTACGGGTCCTGCACCGAGAGGTCGCGGATCCACAGCATCCAGGGGGCGCCGCGCAGCTCCACCGCCGTCGAGAGCAGGTTGTAGAAGGCGAACAGGATCGGCATCTGGAGCAGCAGCGGCAGGCAGCCGCCCGCCGGGTTGACCCCCTCCGACTTGTAGAGGGCCATCACCTCTTCGTTCATCTTGCGCTGCATCTCGAGGTTCGGCCGTCCCTGCTTGTCGCGCAGCTTCGGCCGGTAACGCTCGCGGATCGACTGCATCTTCGGGTTGAGCGTCTGCATCTTGCGCATCGACACCATGCTCTGGTGGGTGAGCGGCAGCATCAGGATCTTGATGACGACGGTCAGCAGGATGATCGCCCAGCCGTAGTTGGCGACCACGTGGTCGTAGATCCAGTGCAGCCCCGCCAGCAGCGGACGCGCCAGGAACCAGAAGAAGCCGAGCCGCACGCTCTCCTCGAAGCCGTGCCCCTGCGCCGCCAGCTTCTCGTACTCCTTGTCCCCCCAGTAGGTGGCGAGCGACATCCGCTCCCCCTCGGAGCGGAAGACCAGCACGTATTCACGCGGCAGGTCCTCCTGGGCCGGGGTCATCTTGTCTTCGGGCGGCAGCGGCTCGAAACGCTCCATCGCCCCCTGGTCGGTCGGATTGAACAGGATCGGCTGGAAGACCGCGCGGTCGACCCCCTGGCGCGGGAGCGACGCGGTCAGGAAGTAGGTGTCCTCGAGGCCGGCCCAGCGCAGCACCCCGCCGTCGACCCGGACGGCCTCCTCGGAAGACTTGGCGTCGAGGGTATGGACCTCGTCCGTCCGGTAGACCCCGCCCCGGGTCTCGAAGCGGCTCTGCAGGTCTTCGAGCGAGGGGTTGCGGATGCCCGGTCCGATCGCCAGGCCCCACCCCCGCTGGCCGGGCACCGCCACCTCGGCTTCGAGCAGGCCCTGGCCGTCGAACCGGAACCGCTTCTCGGCCGCGCCGAGAGGGCCGTTGTAGCGAAAGACGAGCGAACGGCCGTCGGCCCCGCGCTGCACCGCGAACAGGGCGCCGTTCAGCGGGTGAGGCTCGAGGCCGCCGCCGACCAGCGCGTAGGGATAAGGAGGCTCCTGGCGCTCCCGTACCAGCTCGAGCCCCTTGTCGTCCGGGGTCCGGCCCTTGACCGCCAGCGAGACGAGCTGGGCGCCACGGTTGGTGAAGACGGCGCGCAGCTCCCCGGTCTCGAGCTCCACCCGCTCCTCGCGGGCCGCGGCTACCGCGGGCTCGGCCGGAGGGGCGGGAGAGGGCTTGGCGCCAGGG
>JBKKAU010000005.1:0-16775 GCA_046714475.1 Thermoanaerobaculia bacterium | reverse complement strand
TGATGGCGCTGCTCGTCGGCGACCGCTTCGAGGGACGCTTCCGCGACGGCGTTCACGTAGCCGACGTCTCGGATCTCTTGCGCAGTATGGTGAAGGAGAGTCTGCTCAAGTTCGACGGTACGCCGCTCTTCCCCGAGCGCATCGCCTACACGGTGCCCTACAAGTTGTCGCAGGCCGAAGCGCACCTCTACAAGGCGGTCACCAACTACGTGCGCGAGGAGTTCAACCGCGCCGACGCGCTCCAGAACGACAAACGCGCCGGCACGGTGGGCTTCGCGCTCACCATTCTCCAGCGCCGCCTTGCCTCGTCGCCCGAGGCGATCTACCAGTCCCTGCGCCGCCGCCGCGAACGGCTGGAAGGCCGCCTCCGCGAGATGGAAGTGCTTCAGCGCAGCGGCCAGGCCGAGCAGGTCCTGGCGTTCACCGTCCCGGTGCTCGATGCGGAGGCGGTGGAAGATCTGGAGGAGGCGCCGGACAATGAGGTCGAGGCCGCCGAGGAGGAGATCCTCGATCAGGCGACCGCGGCGCGCTCCATCGCCGAGCTCAAGATCGAGATCGAGACGCTGAAGGAGCTGGAGTCTCTCGCTCTTACTGTCCGCCGTAGCGGCACGGACACCAAATGGCGCGAGCTGGCCGGCCTGCTCGGCGAGATCTTCTCTAGCTCCCCCGCCTCCCCTCCCGAGCCCGCCGGGTTCCCACAGCTCCAGCCGTCGCCGCGCCAGAAGCTCGTCCTCTTCACCGAGCATCGCGACACGCTGAACTACCTGGAGAACCGCATTACGACGCTTCTCGGCCGCAAGGAGGCCGTCGTGATGATCCACGGCGGTATGGGCCGTGAGGACCGCATGAAGACGCAGGAGTCCTTCCGGCACGATCCCGAGGTGCAGGTGCTCCTGGCGACGGACGCTGCCGGCGAAGGGATCAATCTGCAGCGCGCTCACCTGATGGTGAACTACGATCTGCCGTGGAACCCCAACCGCCTCGAGCAGCGCTTCGGCCGCATCCACCGCATCGGCCAGAAGGAGGTGTGCCACCTGTGGAACCTGGTGGCCGAGGAGACCCGCGAAGGCGATGTCTACCGCAAGCTGCTGGAGAAGCTGGAGGAGGCGCGTAAGTCGCTCGGCGGCCAGGTGTTCGACGTGCTCGGCAAGCTCCAATTCGAGGGCAAGTCGCTGCGCGATCTGCTCATCGAAGCGGTCCGCTACGGCGAACAGCCCGAGGTGCGCGCCTATCTCACGACGGTGGTGGAACAGGCGCTCGATCGCGGCCAGCTCCAGAATCTTCTCGAAGATCACGCCCTGGCCCATGACGCGATGGACGCCAGCCGCGTCCAGAGGATCCGCGAGGACATGGAGCGCGCCGAGGCCCGCCGCCTTCAGCCGCACTACATCGAGTCGTTCTTCCTCGAAGCCTTCCAGAGCCTGGGCGGCGCCGCCAAGCAGCGCGAGACGCGGCGCTACGAGATCACTCACGTTCCGGCGCCGGTCCGCAACCGCGATCGCCTGACAGGCCTCGGCGAGCCGGTCCTGCCGCGCTACGAGCGCATCGCCTTTGAAAAATCGCTGGTGGCGCCGCAAGGTCAGCCGCTCGCCGCCTTCATCTGCCCCGGCCATCCGCTGCTCGATTCGGTCATCGATCTCACCCTGGATCGCCACCGCGATCTGCTCAAGCGCGGCGCCGTGCTCGTCGACGACCGCGACCCGGGCACGCAGCCGCGCGTGCTCTTCTACCTCGAACACGCGCTCCAGGACGCCGGCCAGACCCTCGCGGGAGCACGCCGCGTCGTCTCCAAGCGCATGCTCTACGTGGAGCTCGACGCCGCCGGCACCACACGCCACGTCCACTACGCGCCTTATCTCGATTACCGGCCGCTGGCCGAGGGTGAGCCGAGCGTTGAAGCCCTCCTCGACCGGCCCGAGTGCAGGTGGATCAACCGCGAGCTCGAACAGAAGGCGCAGGGCTATGCGGTGGCGCGGGTGGTGCCCGAGCACCTGAAAGAGGTGCGGGACCGCAAGCTCAAGCTCATCGCCAAGACCGAAGCGGCGGTGAAGGACCGCCTCACCAAGGAGATCACCTACTGGGATCACCGCGCCGAGCAGCTCAAGCTCCAGGAGCAGGCCGGCAAGCCCAACGCCCGGCTCAACTCCGGCGAACCCAGGAAGCGCGCCGACAACTTGCAGGGACGGCTACAAAAGCGCCTGGAAGATCTTAAGCTCGAAGCGCAGATCTCGCCGCTGCCGCCCATCGTGCTCGGTGGCCTGCTGGTGATTCCCGCCGGCCTCCTGGCTGTAATGAGTGGGCGAGCAACTCCAAGGACCGCGCCGGTCGACACGCAGGCGAGCGGCGCACGCGCACGCGCGATCATCATGGAGATCGAGCGCAGCCTCGGCTTCGAGCCGATCGACCGCGAGCTCGAAAAGGTCGGCTATGACATCGAGAGCCGCGTCCCTGGCACCGGCAAGCTGCGCTTCCTCGAAGTGAAAGGCCGCATCTCCGGCGCGGAGACCGTTACCGTGACGCGCAACGAGATCCTTTACTCGCTCAACAAGCCTGACGATTTCATCCTCGCCCTCGTCGAATTCCTGGATGAGGACACGCACCGCACGCATTACCTGCGGCAGCCCTTCCGGCGCGAGCCCGACTTCGGTGTGACGAGCGTGAACTACGACTTTGCCGAGTTGCTGGCGCGCGCGGAGGCGCCCCGATGAGCCCACCGAAGGCCGCCAAACCCTGCGCCATTCGGGAAAGCCTCTTACCGATGCGGCAGTTCTACGATACCTGCCGCAGAGACGAGAAAGTCTCACCACTGGTGCGACAAATCCTTTGGAGTCAAAACCTGCTCATCCTGAGCCGCTGCAAACACGCGACGGAAACCGAATGACCCCGAAGAAGAAGCTCATCGAAGTCGCCCTCCCGCTAGACGCCATCAACAAAGCAAGCGCGCGGGAGAAGTCCATCCGCCACGGACACCCTTCCACGCTCCACCTCTGGTGGGCACGGCGGCCTCTTGCGGCGGCGCGGGCCGTGATCTTTTCCCAGATGGTGGACGATCCCTCGGCCTATGTGGATGTGCTCCGGGCAGACCCGAAGCTGCGCCGGAAAGCTGAGGCCGCGCTCAAGGCCCGTATGAAGCTGTGGCAGGAGGCCCAGGCTCTCGCCGAGAAGGCCAAAGGAGCCGGGCTAGCAGTCCCGGAGCCAGGTCCGGCACCGACTCTCGATGACATGCTGGCCGACCAGGAGCGCCAGCGGCTGTTCCGAATCATCGAGGAGCTGGTGCTGTGGGAAAGCACCACCAACGAGAAGGTGCTGCAGGCGGCGCGCGATGAGATCTGGCAGAGTTGGCGGCGGACCTGCGCCGAGAACGTCGACCACCCCCGCGCCAAAGAGCTTTTCGACCGCCACAAGCTCCCCGCTTTCCACGATCCCTTTGCCGGCGGCGGGTCTCTGCCGTTGGAGGCGCAACGGCTGGGGTTGGAGAGCTACGCCAGCGATCTTAATCCGGTAGCAGTAATGATCAACAAAGCGCTGATCGAAATCCCGCCTAAGTTCGCGGGCAGGCCACCCGTGAATCCAGAGTCGCGAGCGAAGCTCGACCACAGTAAGAATTGGTGCGGCGCGGCGGGGCTGGCTGAGGACGTAAGCTACTACGGGCAGTGGATGCGGGACGAGGCGGAGAGACGAATTGGGCACCTCTATCCGAAAATCGAGGTCACGGCGGAGATAGTGAAGGAGCGGCATGATCTCAAGCCCTATATTGGCCAGAAGCTGACGGTTATCGCTTGGCTCTGGGCACGCACGGTGAAAAGCCCTAATCCAGCCTTCGCACATGTGGACGTGCCGCTCGTTTCCTCCTTTATGCTGGCTAATAAGGAGGGAAAGGAAGCCTGCGTTGAACCAGTGATCGAAAGCGACAGCTACCGCTTTGTGGTGAAAACGGGCAAACCGAGGGACGTCGATGCAGAAACAGTGGAGAGCGGAACCAAACTCTCTCGCGGAAGCTTCCGATGCCTTTTTTCTGGCGTGCCGATCCTGTACGAATACATTGATGACGAAGCCAACGCCAACCGCATGGGCGCGCGGCTTATGGCCATCGTCGCCGAGGGTGAACGCGAACGTGTCTATCTTCCGCCTACTGAGACGATGGAAGTAGTCGCCAAAGAGGCAATGCCGACGTGGAAGCCAGATACACCGAGCCGAGGGACTTGGGCAAGCAATGCCCAGGGGCGCCTTTATGGATTTCAAACATTTGGCGACTATTTCACCCCTCGCCAACTTGTGAGCTTGACGACTTTCTCCGACTTGGTGCAGGAGGCCCGTAACAAGGTGAAAAGCGATGCCTTCGCCGCCGGCCTGCTCGATGATGGCAAGCTCCTCGCCGACAACGGCAGCGGAGCTGCAGCGTACGGGGATGCGGTGACCACGTTTCTTGGTCTAGCAGTTGCCCGGTACTCGAATTCATCGACAACGATTTGCACGTGGAACCCTGGCCAGAAGAAGGAGGACATTCGTTTTACATTCAGTCGTCAAGCTATTCCGATGACGTGGGACTACGCCGAGGGGAACCCGTTTAGCGCCTCCTCGGGCAACTTAGCTGATAACTTCGAGACGTGGCTATACAAGGTCCTACTTTTTCTCCCCGTGCAAGGCCAAGAAGGGAAAGCACTGCAGGGTGACGCGGCCACTCAAGTTATCTCGCATGGGAAAATCGTCTCCACAGACCCGCCTTACTATGACAACATCGGCTATGCAGACCTGTCAGATTTTTTCTATGTCTGGCAGCGTCGAGCGCTGAAACCTGTCTTCCCAGATCTCTTCGCCACGCTGGCAGTGCCCAAGGCTGAGGAGTTGGTGGCTACGCATTACCGCCATGGCAGCAAGGAGAAAGCAGAGGCGTTCTTTCTCGAGGGCATGACGCAAGCGATGCACCGCCTCGCCGAGCAAGCGCACCCGGCTTTTCCGGTCACCATCTATTACGCCTTCAAGCAGGCCGAAAGCGATAACGCCGACGGTATCGCCAGCACCGGATGGGACACCTTCCTCGATGCTGTGATTCACGCTGGGTTTGGCATTACTGGAACTTGGCCGGTGCGCACAGAACGAGAAGGCCGCAGCATCGGTATTGGTACCAACTCCCTCGCCTCCAGCATTGTTCTCGTTTGCCGCCGGCGCACCGAAAGCGCGCCACCCGCCACCCGCCGCGAGTTCGTTACCGCGCTCAAGTCCGCGTTGCCGAAGGCGCTCGCTCTCCTCCAACGTGGCAACATCGCCCCGGTAGATCTGGCGCAGGCGGCGATTGGCCCGGGCATGGCGGTTTACACCCGCTATGCCCGCGTGCTCGATGCAGGGCAAGCCGCTAGCAGTGCGCGAGGCGCTGGCGCTCATCAATCAGACCCTCGATGAGGCACTGGCCGAGCAAGAGGGCGACTTCGACGCGGACAGCCGCTGGGCACTTGCGTGGTTCGAGCAGTACGGCTTCTCCGAGGGCGAGTACGGCGTGGCCGAAACCCTCTCCAAAGCCAAGAACACCAGCGTCCAGGGCTTAAAGGACGCCGGCATCCTCGACAGGAAGTCACCGGGCGGCAAAGTGCGCCTGCTCCGGCCCAGCGAGTTGACGCCAGGCTGGGACCCGATCTCCGACGCACGCCTCACGGCTTGGGAGATGGTCCATCACCTGATTCGCGTGCTCGAAGACAGCGGCGAAAGCGGTGCGGCCGTGCTCGCAGCCAAGCTCGGCACCAAGGCCGAGATCGCCCGCGAGCTCTGCTACCGCCTTTACACCCTCTGCGAGCGCAAGAAGCGGGCGGTTGAAGCGCTCTCGTACAACGCGCTCGTCCAAAGCTGGCCCGAGATCACCCGCCTGGCCCGAGAGGACGGCAAGACACGAACCGAGCAGGCGACGCTCTTCGAGAGTCCCTGAATGGAGCCGAGCCCCAGACCGCTGGTGGTGCCCAGAAGGAGGCGCCCCAAGGACATCTCACTGCCTCCCTCTGGAGCAAGGAGAAGTACTGGTTATCCGACGGAAGTGCCGGCGGGTACGGGCGGTTCAGGCAGGCCAAGGCGACTTTTCCGGACCACGTCAACGAGTCCAACTGCTTAGAAGAAGAGGCAAAATGCCGGCAGAAAGCAGGATAACCAGTACATATCACCCGAATCAATCGGGGGCCTCTCCAAGGAAGAAGCTCATCGAGGTCGCCCTCCCGCTCGACGCCATCAACAAAGCCAGCGCGCGGGAAAAGTCCATCCGCCACGGACACCCGTCCACTCTCCACCTCTGGTGGGCACGGCGGCCTCTTGCGGCGGCGCGGGCGGTGATCTTCTCCCAGATGGTGGACGATCCATCAGCCTACGTGGATGTGCTCCGGGCGGATCCGAAGCTTCGCCGGAAGGCGGAGGCTGCGCTCAAGGGCCGCCTGAAGCTGTGGCAGGAGGCCCGGACTCTCGCCGAGAAAGCCCAAGAGGCAGGGCTCCCGGTCCCCGAGCCAGGTCCGGCACCGACTCTCGACGACATGCTGGCCGACCAGGAGCGCCAGCGGCTGTTCCGAATCATTGAGGAGCTGGTGCTGTGGGAAAACACCACCAACGAGAAGGTGCTGCAGGCGGCACGCGACGAGATCTGGCAGAGCTGGCGGCGGACCTGCGCCGAGAACGCCGACCACCCTCGTGCCAAGGAGCTTTTCGACCGCCACAAGCTCCCCGCCTTCCACGATCCTTTCGCCGGCGGTGGGTCTCTTCCACTGGAAGCACAGCGGCTGGGGTTGGAGAGCTACGCCAGCGATCTCAATCCGGTGGCGGTGCTGATCAACAAGGCGCTGATCGAAATCCCGCCCAAGTTCGCGGGCAAGCCACCGGTGAATCCCGAGTCGCGCGGGAAGCTCGACCACAGCAAGAGCTGGCGCAGTGCGCGGGGTCTGGCGGAAGACGTCCGCTACTACGGGCAATGGATGCGCGATGAGGCGAAGAAGCGCATCGGCCACCTCTACCCGAAAGTCGATATCACGGCTGAAATGGTGAAGGAGCGGCCTGATCTGACGCCTTACGTGGGTCAAAAGCTCACTGTGATCGCTTGGCTTTGGGCGCGCACGGTGAAGAGTCCCAACCCTGCCTTCGCGCACGTGGACGTGCCGCTTGCCTCCACTTTCATGCTGTCCACTAAGGAGGGCAAGGAGGCCTATGTCGAGCCGGTGATCGAGGAAGGCGGCTATTACTTCAAGGTAAAGGCGGGGGAACCGAGAAATGCCGAGGTGGCGAAGAACGGTACCAAGCTCTCACGCGGGGCAAATTTTCAGTGCGTGATGTCCGGGACGCCGATCGTAGGCAACTACATCAAGGCCGAGGGGCAAGCCGGGCGCATAGGGAGGCGGCTGCTGGCCATAGTCGCCGAGGGCGAACGCGGGAGGGTCTATCTGTCGCCGACAATAGAGACGGAAGCCATCGCTCAGAAGATAGAGCCGATGTGGAAGCCGGAAGGCGACATAGCTGCACGGATGACTGGAGGTAACTGCGTTCCCTATGGTTTGAAGCAATGGGGAGACCTCTTCACCCCTCGCCAACTTGTGGCGTTGACAACTTTTTCTGACTTGGCCCAGGAGGCGCTCGACCGTGTGAAGCTCGACGCCCTCGCTGCCGGCCTACCCGACGACGGCAAGCCATTGCGCGACTGCGGAACGGGGACGCTGGCATATGCGGAAGCGGTAGGAGTGTATCTGGGAATGGCGGTCAGCAAGATGGCGGACGCGCAGTCGTCGTTATGCCGCTGGAAGACAACGATGGACCAATCAATCGCTACGTTTGGTCGTCAGGCTCTGCCGATGGTATGGGATTATTCGGAGGCCAATGCGTTCGGCGAAATGGCGGGAGATCCCCTCGTGTCGCTGAAGAACATGATGCGCGTTGTAGACCAACTTCCGGCGAAGCTTGCTGGCTACGTCAGTCAGGCGGACGCGCAGTCACAGAATCTGAGCGAAGGTGCAGTCGTCTCCACCGATCCGCCATACTACGATAACATCGGCTACGCCGACCTCTCAGACTTCTTCTACGTCTGGCTACGCCGCTCATTGAAGCCGGTCTTCCCCGATCTTTTCGCCACACTTGGCGTGCCCAAGGCCGAGGAACTAGTGGCCACACCCTACCGCCACGGCAGCAAAGAAAGGGCAGAAACCTTCTTCCTCGACGGCATGACGCAGGCAATGCACCGCCTTGCAGAGCAGGCACATCCGGCCTTTCCAGTAACTATCTATTACGCCTTCAAGCAGGCCGAGAGCGACGGTGTGGACGGCACCGCCAGCACCGGATGGGACACTTTCCTCGACGCAGTCATCCGAGCCGGCTTTGCCGTCAGCGGCACTTGGCCGATGCGGACTGAGCTGAGTAACCGAATGATTGGCTCCGGTACTAACGCCCTGGCCTCCAGCATCGTCCTCGTTTGCCGCAAGCGCGTGGCCAACTCGGCTACCGCCACCCGCCGCGATTTCGTTACTGCGCTAAAAGCCGATCTACCGAAAGCGCTCGCTCTCCTCCAGCGCGGCAACATCGCTCCAGTGGACCTGGCACAAGCTGCCATCGGCCCGGGTATGGCGGTCTACACCCGCTACGCCCGGGTGCTCGACGCCGAGGGCAAACCGCTCGCGGTGCGCGAAGCCCTCGCTCTCATCAACCAGACTCTCGACGAGGCGCTCGCCGAGCAGGAAGGCGACTTCGACGCGGACAGCCGCTGGGCGCTCGCATGGTTCGAGCAATACGGCTTCGCCGAAGGAGAGTACGGCGTAGCCGAGACGCTCTCCAAAGCCAAAAACACCAGCGTCCAAGGCTTGAAGGACGCCGGCATCCTCGACAAGAAGTCGCCGGGTGGCAAAGTGCGCCTGCTCCGGCCTAACGAGTTGACGGCGGGCTGGGACCCGATCTCCGATGCCCGCCTCACCGCCTGGGAAATGGTTCACCACCTGATCCGTGTGCTCGAAGACAGCGGCGAAAGCGGGGCGGCCGTACTCGCAGCCAAGCTCGGCACCAGTGCCGAGATCGCCCGCGAGCTCTGCTACCGCCTCTACACTCTCTGTGAGCGTAAGAAGCGGGCGGCTGAAGCGCTCTCGTATAATGGGCTTGTCCAGAGCTGGCCCGAGATCACGCGGCTGGCCCGCGAGGAGGGAGCTGCAGCACAACAGCGGAAGCTTCCTGGAACGGAGTGACCATGCCTCACTTGGCGATCTCTGATGAGCAACTGGCACGGTTCTGCCGGAAGCAGCACATCCGACGCTTGTCCCTGTTTGGTTCTACGCTCGCGGGTACTGCGAGACCCGACAGTGACCTCGATCTGCTGGTGGAGTTCGAGCCCGGCCATGAGCCGGGCCTGCTCGGGCTTGCCACGATGGAAGCCGAGCTGGCCGCGATGCTAGGCGGGAAAAATGTCGACTTGCGCACCCCGCAGGATCTCAGCCGGCATTTTCGCGACCAGGTGCTGCGGACGGCCGAGGTCCAATATGCAGCATGAGGATAGGGTCCGCATCCTCCACATGATCGACGCCGCCGAAGCGGTGGCGCAGTTTGTGGCAGGGCGGAGCCGCGAGGATCTCGAGCAAGACCGCATGCTGCTCTTTGCCCTGGCGCATGCGATCGAGATCCTGGGCGAGGCGGCGAACAAGGTCTCTCCCGAGGCCCGGGCCGCCGCGTCGCAGATTCCCTGGGCAGCCATTGTGGCAATGCGCAACCGGCTGATCCACGGCTACTTCGACATCAACACGACGATTGTCTGGAGGACGGCAACGGTGGAAGTCCCGGAGCTGGTTCCTCTGCTGCGGGCACTGGCCGATAGCACCACCTGAGAGCTCGACATGGCGACCACCAACCGCGAACGCATCGACAAGGCGCTGGACCTTCTCAGGAGCGGCCTCGGCCCCTTCGTCGAGCGCGAGCTCACGAGCACCTATAAGGACGGCGCGGCCGTGGAGCTGAGCCGGCTCCTGGGCGAGGACCGCCTGAATGCCAAGAAGCCGGCGGCCGAATGGGACGTGTCGGTCCTCCTCAAGCTGATGTGGGAGTCCTGGAACGAGGTCTTTCGCAGAACACTCGGCCCCGCGGAACGCGGCCTCGTGGGCGAGCTGCGCGGCCACCGGAACAACTGGGCTCATCAGAAGACCTTCTCCAGCGACGACACCTATCGCGCGCTCGACTCCGCGGGGCGGCTGCTCACCGCCGTCTCCGCGCCGCAGGCGGAAGAGATCGAAAAGATGAAGGCGGAGGTGCTGCGTCTGCGCTTCGACGAGCAGGTGCGTAGCGAGAAGCGCAAGAGCGCCGGCACGGCCATTGAGAGCGCGGTGGCGGGTGCCCTCAAGCCCTGGCGCGAGGTCGTCACGCCGCACAAGGACGTGGCGAGCGGACGTTACCAGCAGGCCGAGTTCGCCGCAGACCTCTGGCAGGTACATCTGAAGGAAGGGACGGACGAGTACAAGAACCCCGTCGAGTTCTTCCGCCGCACTTACCTCACCGAAAGCCTCAAGTCGATGTTGATCGGCGCTGTCCGGCGCCTCTCCGGTCGAGGCGGCGACCCCGTGGTGCAGCTCCAGACCAATTTCGGCGGCGGCAAGACGCACTCCATGCTGGCGCTCTATCACCTGTTCTCCGGCATCGCGCCCAAGAAGCTCGCGGGGATCGACGCGGTCATGCAGCAGGCGGAGGCCGAAGAGCTGCCGGCCTCCCGGCGCGTCGTCCTGGTGGGCAACAAGATCTCGCCGGGCAACCCGAGCACCAAGCCCGACGGCACCGTCGTCCGCACCCTGTGGGGCGAGCTCGCGTGGCAGCTCGGCGGCAAGCAGGCTTTCGCCCGCATCCAGGCCGACGACGAGAGAGCGACCAGCCCCGGCGACGTGCTGCGCGAGCTGTTCATCGAGTACGGGCCGTGCCTGATTCTGATCGACGAATGGGTGGCCTACGCGCGCCAGCTCCACGACCAGAGCGATCTGCCTGCGGGCGGCTTCGAGACCCAGTTCACCTTCGCCCAGGTGCTGACCGAGTCGGCCAAGCTGGTGAGCAACTGCCTGCTCGTCATCAGCCTGCCCGCCTCAGACACCTCCGGCTCCCCGCACACCCAGGCGGACAACGTGGAAGTGGGCGGTCAGCGGGGGCGGGAGGCGCTCGACCGGTTGCGCAACGTGGTGGGGCGCGTCGAGTCCTCCTGGCGCCCGGCGAGCGCCGAAGAGGGGTTCGAGATCGTCCGCCGGAGGCTCTTCGAGCCGATCTCGGATCCGGCGCAATTCAAAGACCGTGACGTCGTAGCGCGGGCCTTCGCTGATTTCTATCGGGCGCAAGAGGCGGAGTTTCCGCCCGAGAGCCGAACCGTCGACTACGAGAAGCGCATCAAGGCGGCTTATCCCATCCACCCCGAGATCTTCGACAGGCTCTACAACGACTGGTCGACCCTGGTGAAATTTCAGCGCACGCGCGGCGTGCTGCGTTTGATGGCGGCAGTCATCCACAGCCTCTGGGAGAAGGGGGACAAAAACCCGCTCATCCTGCCGGCGAACATCTCGATTGACGACACCCGCGTCCAGTTCGAGCTGACGCGCTACCTCACGGACAACTGGGTACCGGTCATCGAGACCGACGTGGACGGCCCCGGCTCGCTGCCCCTGCGGATGGACAGCGACGTGCCGAACCTCGGTAAATTCTCCGCCTGCCGGCGCGTCGCGCGCACCATCTACCTGGGCTCGGCGCCGCTGACCCAAGCCGCGCACCGCGGCCTCGAAGAGCGCCGGGTGAAGCTCGGCTGCGTGATGCCCGGCGAATCCCCCCAGATCTTCGGAGATGCCCTGCGGCGGCTCGCGGGAGCGGCCACCTACCTCTATCAGGACGGCGCGCGCTATTGGTACTCCACCCAGCCCACCGTGACCAAGCTGGCGGAAGACCGCGCCGAGCAGTTGAAGCGCGAGCCGGACAAAGTCGTCCACGAGCTTGACCGGCGCCTGCGCGCCGACCTGGCCAGGAAAGGCGACTTCAACCGTGTCCATGCGCTGCCACCCACCGGGTACGACGTGCCGGATGATCTCCATGCGAGGCTCGTGGTGATCGGCGTGGATCATCCCTACACCAAGGAACCGGGTAGCGCGGCCGAGACCTTTGCGAAGGCCGTCCTGGACATGCGCGGCAACGCGCCTCGCCTCTACCGCAACGCTCTCGTCTTCCTCGCCGCGGACAAAACCCGTCTGCAGGACCTGGATGAGGCTGTCCGCAAGTATCTCGCCTGGGAGTCGATCCTGGCCGAAAAGCTGGTCATGAACCTCGATCCCCAGCAGGTCAAGCAGGCCGAGACGCAGAAAACCGCCGCAGACAGCGTCGTCACCGCCCGCATCCCGGAGACCTACCAATGGTTGCTGGTACCCGGACAGGAAAAGCCGGAAAACACGGTCGAGTGGCAGGCTCACAAGCTCACCGGCCAGGATACCCTGGCGGCGCGCGTGAGCAAGAAGCTGCGGAACGACGAACGCCTGCTCACCGTCTTTGCTGGCACAAGACTCCGCATGGAGCTGGATCGGGTCCCCCTCTGGCGCGGAGACCACGTGGAAGTCAGACAGCTCGCCGAGCACTTCGCCCGCTATCCCTATCTGCCACGCCTCAAAGAGCCCGCCGTCCTGTGGGCCGCCGTCCGAGACGGAGTCAGCCTCTTGTCCTGGGCCCAGGAGTCCTTCGCCTACGCCGACAGCTTCGACGAAGCCACCGGACGCTATCGCGGCCTCCGCTCCGGAGATCTCATCCACTTCACCGCCGACAACCTGGCCGGCCTCGTCGTACGGCCCGAAGCCGCCCGGAGGCAGCTCGAAGCCGAAGCCGCGGCAGCAGCCACTGCCGCCAACGCCTCCAGCGGAATACCGGGACCAGCCTTTTCGGTCGGCGGACCCAACGTCGGCATCGGCCCGATACCGCCCCCCGGCCCAGCGCCGGCGCCCATCCCCAAGCGTTTCCACGGCAGCGTCAACCTCGACCCCACCCGCGTCGGCCGCGATGCCTCGAGGATCGCCGACGAAGTCATCGCCCACCTCTCGGGCCTCCTCGGCGCCACCGTCAAAGTGACATTGGAGATCGAGGCCGAGATCCCCTCAGGCGCTCCGGATCATGTCGTGCGGACAGTCACGGAGAACAGCCGGACCTTGAAGTTCACCAGCCAGGGGTTTGAGAAGGAGTAAACCGCAGACCTTCTTCTTTGGAGTTGAGGCTGCGAGGAGGGGAAGAGGGCAACGGAGGCGTTGTCTCTGGGTGAGATCGGGTATCCTTCCGACCCCCCAGCAGCCCTCTGGAAGCACCCTTCTTCTCGGAGCCATGAACGCCGCGCCGCACGCCACCGTCCCCCTCTCCCACGCCCAGCGCGGGCTCTGGTTCCTCTATCGGCGGCGTCCGGAGAGCCCCGCCTACAACCTGGCCACCGCCGCGCGGGTGCACGGGGAGGTCTCCGGCGCGGAGATCCGGGGCTACTTCCAGGCCATGGTCGACCGCCATCCGGCGCTGCGGACGACCTTCCGCCTGGACGGCGAGGAGCCGGTTCAGATCGTCCACGGGCGGGCGGAGGTGGCGTTCGAGGAAATTCACGCGGAGGCCTGGACGGAGGAGGAGCTCCGGGCCGGGATCGAAGAGGCGGCGTGGCGGCCGTTCGATCTGGAGCGGGGGCCGGTCTTCCGGGTCTCCCTCTTCCGCCGGGGGACGGAGCGGGCGCTGCCGGCTCTAGTCATCGCGATGCACCACACCGTGGCGGACTTCGGCTCGCTCGCCCTGCTCTCCCCCCGCGAGGAGGACAAGGCGTATCCGGAATTCGTCGCCTGGCAGGACGACCTGCTGGCTGGCCCCGAAGGGGAGCGTCTCTGGGAGTACTGGCGAGAACGGCTGACCGGGTTGCCGGATCTGGACCTGCCGGCCGACCGGGTGCGGCCGGAGAACGCGCCGCAACGGGGCGGGGCGCGCTGGCGCGAGGTCGGACCGTCGACGCTCGCCGGCCTGAAAACGCTCGCCCGCTCGCGTCGGTCCACTCTCTATGTGACCCTGCTCGCCGCCTTCCAGGCCCTGCTCCACCGGCTCACCGGACAGGAGGACTTCGCGGTCGGCTCGCCGGCGGCTGGACGGCCCAAGGGGTTCGCCCGGACCTTCGGATACTTCACCAATCCGCTCGTGCTGCGGGCGGACCTTGCCGGCGATCCCTCCTTCCGCGAGCTGGTCGACCGGACCCGGCAGGTCATCGTCGAAGGTCTGGACCACCAGCACCTGCCGCTGTCCCTCCTGACGGAACGGCTGCGGCCGGGCGCGGATCTGTTCCGGGCGATGTTCGTGCTGCACCAGGGTCCGGACGGTCTGGTCAGCCTCGTCCTCGGCGAGGGGGGAGGCCGGCTGTCCCTGATGGGGGGTATCGAGCTGGAGTCGCTGCCGCTCGCGCGGCGGGCCGCGCAGTTCGACGTGACGCTCGCGGCCGGAGAGCGCCGGGGTGGGCTGGGCCTGGAGCTGGTCTACGACGCCGTCCGGTTCGAGGAGACGACCGCGGCACGGTGGCTGGAGCATCTGGCGCATCTGCTCGCCGCGGCGGTCGAGCATCCGGATACGCCGATCTCCGAGCTGCCGCTGTTGAGCCCCTGGGAGCGGCAGCAGGTGCTCGCGGAGGTCAATGATCAGAGCGGTGGGAGCGGCGTCGATCTGCCCTGGAGCGCTCTCCATCACGGTTTCGAGCGCCAGGCGGAGGCGACGCCGGATGCGGTCGCCCTGGTCGACGACAGGCTGCGGCTCACCTACCAGGAGCTGAATGCGCGGGCGTCGGGGCTCGCCGGCCACCTGGAACGACTGGGCGTCGGACCGGAGACGGTGGTGGGCGTGCGCATGCCCCGCAGGGCCGAGCTGGTGGTCTCCCTCCTCGGGGTGCTGAAGGCCGGAGCGGCGTACCTGCCGCTCGACCCCTCCTATCCGGAAGCGCGGACCGCCTTCATGGCGGAGGATGCGGGAGCCCGGTTGATCCTGGACTCTCTCCCCGAGGCAACGATCCCAAATCGAAGCTCCGGGATCCAACCTCGGAACCTCGCCTACCTTATCTATACCTCCGGCTCCACCGGCCGCCCCAAGGGGGTCGCGATCGAGCACGCCGCGGCGGTCCGTCTGGTCGCGTGGGCCGGTCAGGCCTTCTCCAGCGACGAGCTGCGAGGCGTCCTGGCGGCGACCTCCGTCAGCTTCGACCTGTCGGTCTTCGAGATCTTCGTCCCCTTGAGCTTCGGCGGGACCGTGATCCTGGCCGAGAACGCCCTGGCCCTGGCCGACCTGCCGGCGCGCGACGAGGTCACCCTGGTGAACACCGTGCCCTCGGCGCTCGCCGGTCTGCTG
The DNA here is from genome assembly GCA_046714475.1 of Thermoanaerobaculia bacterium. GTDB lineage: Bacteria > Acidobacteriota > Thermoanaerobaculia > Multivoradales > UBA5704 > DASPJI01. The sequence continues at coordinate 1,442 of JBKKAU010000005.1, read as the reverse complement.
GAGCTGGGGGGATTGCCGGCCTCGGTGCGGACGGTCAACCTGGCCGGCGAGCCGCTGCGGCGGTCGTTGGCAGACCGGATCCTGGCGACGGGGGTCAAGCTGTGGGACCTCTACGGTCCATCCGAGGACACGACGTACTCGACCGGCGCGGTCGTCGCGGCCGGCGCGGCGGGCGACCCCGCCGAGCCCGTCATCGGCTGGCCGGTCGCGGAGTCGAAGGCCTACGTGCTGGACCGGAACCTGCGCCCACTGCCGCTGGGCATCCCCGGCGAGCTCTGCCTGGGCGGCGGCGGGCTGGCGCGCGGCTACCTGGGCCGGCCGGAGCTGACCGCCGAGAAGTTCGTCCCCGATCCCTATGGCGGCCTGCCCGGATCGCGGCTGTACCGGACCGGCGACCTCGTCCGGCGGCGCTGGGACGGAGCGCTCGACTACCTGGGACGCCTCGATCACCAGGTCAAGGTGCGGGGCTTCCGCATCGAGTTGGGCGAGGTCGAGGCGGCGCTGCTCGCTCTCCCCTGGGTGCGCGAGGCGGTCGTGGTGGCGCGCGAGGGGGCTCTGGCGGCCTACGTCTCCCTGGCGGGTGAGGTCCCCGGCCAGCCCGAGGAGGTCCTGCGGGATGCGCTCCGGGACCGGTTGCCTGCGCCGTTCGTGCCGTCCGACTTCGTGATCCTGGACGCGCTGCCGCGCACGCCCAACGGCAAGGTCGACCGCAAGGCCCTCCCCGCTCCGGGGCAGACGCGCGCGAGCGCTTCCGCGGCGCCGGCGGGGCCGATGGGGATCATTGAGGAGACCCTGGCGGCGATCTGGGCGGACCTCCTGGGCCTCCAGGCAGGCGCGCCGATCGGGCGCGACGACCGCTTCTTCGACCTCGGCGGCCACTCCCTGCTGGCGGCGCGCGTCCTGGCCCGGGTGCGGGAAACCCTGGGCGCCGAGCTCCCCCTCGACGCCTTTTTCGAGCAGCCGACCCTCGCCGGGCTGGCGCGGCGGATCGCGACGGCCGAGCGTGAGGTCGAGGAGACGCCGATCCCGCGTGAATCCCGGGACCTCCCTCTGCCGTTGTCCTACGCGCAGCAGCGGTTCTGGCTCCACGACCGGCTGGAGCCCGGGCGGGCGACCTACAACATGCCGCTGTCGTTCAGCCTCCAGGGGCCGCTCGACCCGGCGGCCCTGTCCGGCGCCCTGACGGAGATCGTCCGCCGTCACGAGGCCCTTCGCACGACCTTCGCCGAGGGAGAGGCCGGAGAGGACGGCCCTGTCCAGTGGATCCAGCCTCCTCCGCCCGCCTTCCCGCTCCCGCGGATCGACCTGACGGCGCTGCCGCCGGACCGCGCCGCGGCCGAAGCGCTCTGGCTCTTGTGGGTGGAGGCGCGGCGGCCGTTCGACCTCGAGCGCGGTCCTCTGGTCCGCGCGCTCCAGCAGCCCCCGCGCCCCCCGGGCCCCCC
>JBKKAU010000004.1:0-1525 GCA_046714475.1 Thermoanaerobaculia bacterium | reverse complement strand
GGCTATGGCGATGACCTGCCACCGGAACGGTGGCACAAACCCTGAGGGGTCGCGTTAGCGACCCCTTCCAGCCGCTTTGAGCGGCTCACAACCTAAAGCCCCCGGCTCTGCCGGGGGATACTTACTTCTGCAACCAGATTGGTGACGATCAAGCTATGGCGCCAGCTCACGCTTGGCATGGGTGTCATTTCGCCATCGAGATACTCGTTCTTCCACTCGTCCTGACGCTCCAAGGCCAAGTAGTCCTGCGGGCTCAGACAAGGATTGGGCTCGATGGACATCCCTCAGAACCTCCCAGAGCTCATACCTGCGCAGGATAGCAGGGCGCCCGTCCCTCCGGCACGATGTCTGCATCCAAAATTCCGGATCAAGTCCCGGCAGAGCATCGCGGGCCAAAGCATCGATGGGGTCAACTTTGTGTGACACCCAGCTGTTGCGGAGGGCGTATGATTGCCTGAACGGCGCATCGCACCTGCCACAGCATGGGGCACCGGTCATGTCGTTCTCCTGGGAGGGCTTTGCATGACGCCTGACAAGCCGCGGGTCAGCCGCGTTGCGGGACCTTTCGGCTGCGCTCTGACCATCGACGTCGAGGAGTGGTACCACACCTGTCTCGTCCCGGGGTATGTCCACCCCGAGCTGCGGCCGCAGCTCTCGGACGAGCTCGACCGGCTGCTGCCCGAGCTGCTCGGCATGCTCGCCGAGGCCGGCCGCACGGCGACGTTCTTCGTGCTCGGGGAGGTGGCCGAGCGCCTGCCGCGCCGGGTGCGCGAGATCGCTGCGGCCGGGCACGAGGTGGGGAGTCACGGCTATCTCCACCTGCGGGCGTTCGACCATTCCGTCGAGGGCTTCCGGCGCGACCTCGAACGCTCCAAGAAGCTGCTGGAGGATGTGACGGGCGAGCCGGTGCACGGCTTCCGGGCTCCGGAATGGTCGCTGCGCAGCCTCGGCAGCTCGCGCCTGCCCCAGGTCGCCGAGGCCGGCTTCCTCTACGACAGCTCGCTCGCGCCGTATCCGCTGGCGGGGCGGACGACCAACCCGCGCCTGGTGTCGCGTCTGACCTGGGGCGGCCCCGGCCTCGCGGACCTGCTGGAGTTCCCGCCGCTCACCTTCGGCCCGTACCTGCGCATCCCGGCCGGAAGCTGGCCCGGCCGGCTCGTCCGTCCCCGGTGGGTGGTCGACGCCGCAGAGGAGCATCTGGAGGATGGGGGGCTGCCCGTGGTGGTGATCCACCCATGGGAGGTCTCCGGCCGCCCCACGCCCGGCCGGCTCACCGGCTTCGCGAAGTTCTGCCACGAGACCGGCCGCCTGGGATTCCAGGCACGCTTCCGCGAGCTGTTGGGGGCACTGCCCTGGGACTCCATCCGCAACGCCGCGGGCGCAGCCGGCCTGGGTGGCGCGGGGCTCCGCCGGCTGCCGGCGGCATCCGCCGTCGAGGTGACGGCCGCGAGGATGGCGGGATGATCTGTCGTTCGGGAGCGGGAAAAAGGGTTGGTGCGAAAGGGGGGACTCGAACCCCCACGGC
>JBKKAU010000003.1:0-4876 GCA_046714475.1 Thermoanaerobaculia bacterium | reverse complement strand
TCTCGTACGGCCTCTTTCTCTCCTCCAGCATCGAGCCAACCCTTGAAGACGAATGAGGCCTCGGGAAGTAGCTCATGGCTTTTCAGCCACTGTAGAAGATGATCTCGTACGGCCTCTTTCTCTCCTCCCGCATCGAGCCAGCTTTTGAAGACGAATTGAGCCTCGGGCAGCAGCTCATGGTTTTTCAGCCACCGCAGAAGGTGATCTCGTACGGCCTCTTTCTCTCCTCCAGCATCGAGCCAGCTCTGGAAGACGAATGAGGCCTCGGGCAGCAGCTCATGGTTTTTCAGCCACTGCAGAAGGTGCTCTCGTATGGCCTCTTTCTTTCCTCCGGCATCGAGCCAGCTCTTGAAAATAAAGCTGGCATGAAAGGACAACCCGTGCCGGTCGAGCCAGATGCGGACTAGGTCCCTGATCTCCCCAAAGGGCTGGTCTGCTTCTAGCCACGAACGGAGCAGATAGTGAGTCTGAAAAAGCGCCGGGCGCTCGCGGAGCCACCGTAGCGCCGCCTCTCGGAGGCTCGCCGCATCGAGTAGGAGTCCCTTTGTCAACGCGTAATTGCTGGTCGAAACCAAGGGACCAATGCGACGAAGCCAGGCGAGCAGATTGGCTCTTCCTACAGAGTCGAGCTCCAGGTGTTTGGCTTCGTGCCCCGCAAACCATCCGATGACATTCTGGAATCCGACCTCGACCTCTGCTCCCTCCCAGGCGAGAGGGGTGCGTTCGAGAAGCGCGAGCTTCTCTGCCGTGCTGAGCAGCGGGGAGCGTAGGATGAGGAGTCGGGCGTCTCGCCAGGCAGTCGGGTTCTGGTATAGCGCTTCCGTAAAGAGGTCGAGCCATGGCAGGTCTCGGAGCACAGGAGAGAAGGCAACTCTCTGAAGCGCTGTGAGCACTGAGACGGCGGCCCCCAGCCGGGCTCCCTCATCCAGAAGCTCGCGAACGAAAGACCGAACAGTAGCGGCGATCGTTTCGAGGTAAGCGACGAGCACTTGGTCGGCAAGGACGTCGTGGGCGACTTCCCACTGGAAGGTGGCATCGTCCTCAAAGGCAACCCGCTCTATCCAGGCGTCGCGGGCCAGGATGTTCAAGATCTCTCTCTGCCCGGCATTGAGCCGATCTGTCACTCGGTCCGCGAACGGCAGAAGAGCGAGGAGGGTCGCCAGACTTTCTCCCACTGGCCGGCCCGGGAAGCTCTGCTGAATCCGCTTGTGGACCCAGACTCCGAAGTCTCGCTCCTGCAACAGATCGTGCAGATCGGCATGCTTCCCCCGCTGGTGGAGCCAGGCGGCAAAAACCGCGAGCACCGGAACCCGGCGGCAAGCTACAGCCACTTCCAGGGCCTGCGGCACTCCGGAGTGCTGCAGGATGTGCTCCACGGCGCCCTCACGGTAGCTCTCCAACCAGGCGTCGGCGGCTGGGTCAGACGCTTTTGGCAAGAGGTCAACGTGATGATGCCGACCAACCAGCCGGATGCTCGGGTAGAAGCTAGAACGGCAGCAAGCGATGTAGCGTAAGGGGATCTGGCGCTCGTCGGCGAGCAGGGTCAAGTTCTCTACCGCCTCGGCGTATTTGGGCTGAGTCTCGATGTAGTCAATGAGCAGTAGAGCCGGGGTACCCGGCGACAGAGCATCGACCAGAGAATCGAGAGATTCGGGCTGAAGCCGTGCCCGGACGCGGAATACTGTCCAGTCCTTGCGCTGCGCGCGCCGGCCGAGTTCCAGCATCAGCCGCGTCTTGCCGAAGCCGCCTCCACCCGTGATGACGAGACCGATTGTGTCCGGGGCTTCCAACCTGCCGAGCAAACTCTCTTCGTCGATAATCCCGCTGCCTGCTGGGGCCGGGTAGGACGACAGATGCTGCTCGCGAGGGTAGTACGGTAGACGCTCGTCAGAGAGAAAATCACGGAAACCATCCCCCTCCTGCCCTTCACCCAGGAGCACGAGCCCCCGAGGCCATGCCTGCGGAAACCAGCGGAAGAGGAGATGAGGGCGGTCGGTAAGGCGGGTTGCGAGGTCTTGCCAGGGGAGAACGGTGACCTTCACCCCGACCAAGTGGGCGAGGTGAGGATGACCCGTGGCGAGTTGAGAGAAGAAATCCCGGATCTCTCCCTCGAGGCTCTGGCGTTGGCTCTCGTTCTGGAGCACCGAGCTGATACAGAAGCTGTAGGAGCGGATAGGGGCGTCGGTCCCATACCAGGGAGTGTATTGACTCTGGCCAGCAGGCGGTCCAGCGGGATCGGCAAGGTTCCTGCCGAGAGTGCGCGCCACCTCACGCCAGCGTGCCCGGGCCTCGTCCAAGCCATCGGTCCCGATATATTTGCACTCGAAAACCGACCGGTCGCCGTCCGCCTGCGGCTCGACGAGATCGATACCGCCGTCCTTCCCGCCCGCGGGGTAGGCCAGAAGGTCTGGATGTTCGTGGCGCAGAAGCTCGAAGACAAACAGCTGAAAGGCTTCGCCAGGAGGGACGGATGAGTAGCGCCGATGGAGCTGCTCGGCAGTGAATCGGACCTGGAGGGCTGAGGTCATCCGCGCCAGATCAGGTATTGGAGGCTGAGAAGGGATTCTCCACGGTGATCCCGCTGTAGACCTGCCCGTCGCCGAGATCTTCCGAGAGTACTCGCTTGCACCCGGCTTGGCGCGCCGCTTCGAGGATGGCGGCGTCCCAGGGAGAAATCTTCGACCGCTGAGACAGGCCAAGCGCAGCCAAGACCAACTCGGGAGTCATCTCGATAACGGGCCACTCCGCGAACGCGCGGACATACTCCAACGCCTGGCCCGGAGGAAGACCGACCTTTGCCTTGCGGGTGATGTTGACGTATACCTCCAGCATCACCTGCGTGCTGATAGCGAAGCACCCCTCGGTAAAGCCGCGCGCAACGATCTCCCGTGCCACGCTCTGCTTCTCCGGCTCGTCGTCACTGACGGCGTAGACGAGCACGTTTGAGTCCACAAACGCCGCGAGGTCAGCGCTCATGAAGCTCGTCGCGAGAGGGCCTGGGGCCGCCGAGATGGACGGAGGGACGGTCCAGGAGAGGCTGAATACGTTCCAAGGCCGCGAGACGTCGACTCTCCTGGCTCACCACATCCTTCAGGAACTCACGGACCATCTCGTTGACGGAGGTCCGTCGCCGGGCCGCCACCGCCCGGGCTTCGCGCAGGAGGTCTTCCTCGACGACCAGGGTCACGTTCAGCCTCTTCATTGCATTCCAGCATAGCACGGGTTCCGTGCAGGCTTCCCTACCGACCCGCCTTGCGGCGCCCCCTTCCCTCCTCCACCCGTCCGAGGTCCACCACCGCGTCGTCGGCCATCACCACGAACGGCAGGGGAACGATCGAGAACCCACCCTCGCCGTCGTGCTCGACGACCTGCACGGTTCCCATGCCGTAGCCCATCGGGCCGCGCCTGTAGTAGTGCACCTGCAGCCGGTAGGGAGCGGCCTTGGGCCTCTGTACGGCGAAGCACTCGGGGCCGTAGCCCGTGGTGACGTCGGCGTAGAGCTCGCCACCCGAGGGCAGCTCTTTGCTCTGATAGGAGGCGTGATCGCCCCGGCGGTCGTAGACGTGGAGGTCGACGTCGTTGGCGTCGGTCTCCCAGGTGAGGACGAAGCGTAGCGAGGGCTCGGACTCGATCCGGGCGTCGTGGGCTTCGAGGCGGGCGAGCACCTCTTCGCGCCGGACCGGCTCGGCGCGCAGCCAGGCCGCCGCGAGCAGGCCCAGGTCTTCCCGCAGGACCTGATTGACGCCCGCGAAACGCCCGCCGGGGTACTGCTGCTCCAGACCTTTTTCCAGCGCCTCGAACGCCTCTTCGAAACGGCCGGCGCGCAGCAGGGCCCAGGCGAGGAGACGGTGACCCGAGGGGTGGTCCGGCCGCTCCACGACCGCTTTCTCATAGGTGTCGATCGCCAGGTCGAGCCCCGCCTCCCCCACCCGCTCCAGGCGCTCACCGGCCAGCCGCCGCAGGTCGGCGCGGCTCGGGAAGAGGTCGATGAGCGAGCCGTACGCCCGCGCCGCAGCGGCCCTCTCCCCCGCGGCTTCCCAGGCCTCGCCCAGAGCCACCAGGGCCAGGACGTCGCCCGGCGCCTCGGCGCTCCAGGACTCGGCGACGGCGCGGGCCGGCGCCACCCGGCCGGCGGCGAGGTGCTTCATGACCTCGTCGAAACGCCCGGTGTACGGCGCGACCCACCTCTCCTTCTCCTCTCCGCGGCGCCGTTGCCGCGCAGAGGGCTCGGCGATGATCACCTCCTCCATCACGCCCTCTTCCGAGTCCCCGACCCGGAGAGGCGCCTCTTCAAGGGCCGGCGCGGTTGGAGGGAGTGGCGGGGGCGGCGGTATGGACATCGGGGCCGGGGCACCGGCCACGCCTCCGACAACGCCTCCGGCCACCCCGCCTTCCACTCTGCCCTCGACTCCCTCTTCAATCTCCTCCGGCACGGCTTCCGGCTGCACGGCATCGACCGGGGCGTCGAGGTCCTCGGCGACGGCCGGGTTCACCGGCTTGGGGCTCCACGTCGCGACGTTGCTCGGCGGCGGCAGGACAGGCTGTTTGCGGGCGAGCACCTCGACCCCTCCCAGGCCGACGGTCAGGATGTCGGCGAGGCCCCGGCGCTCGAGGTCGAAGCGCGCGTAGTCGGCCTCGGTCTCGAGCACCAGCAGGGCGGTGAACGGGCTCAGCACCCGGTGCCTGACGCTCAGGTCGACGACCTCGCGCCGGAGCGCCCGGCGCAGGTCCTCGTCGCCGGCGTGAGCGGTCTCGCGCAGGTGCAGCAGCCGCTCGATGCGGGCCTGGGCCCAGGCCCGATCGAGCAGGGGCCGCTCGGCGGGCCCCAGCACGCCGCCGCGCACCACCCGCCCGCCGCCCAGGGGGAGGCGCAGCC
>JBKKAU010000002.1:0-17696 GCA_046714475.1 Thermoanaerobaculia bacterium | reverse complement strand
GCTCCTGGTCCTCTTCTTCCGGACGGTGCCCGAACATGAGTGACTCCCAGATCTTCGACCGGCCGGTCACCAACCCCGACGACGACCTGTTGGAGATGGCGGTCTACTCCAGGACCCTGGCCGAGTTCATCCTCAAACTCAAGCCACCGTTCACCGTCGGTATCTATGGAGAGTGGGGAGCCGGTAAGTCGACATTCGCTAGCCTCTTGGAGCACTACCTCAAGGACCTCGGGAAAACCGCTGGCGACGATCACGCGAGTTTCATCCACTTCACGGCTTGGCCTTACAAGACCTCGGACGAGCTCTGGCGGGCCCTGGTCCTCGAGATCGCCCGGGATCTCTACAAAGGACCTCCCCAGACCGCAATGGCGCCCACGCTTCCGGCTCCGGCGCGGAAGGACCCCGGCCCCTGGCAGCGGCTCCACCAGTGGCTGGCCGGTGATGCCCTGACGCTGTCCGCGCCGTCGCCGAAGCTCGACCCGCTGGCGGACTATGACTCTCTGGTCCAGCAGTTGGACCGCACCCCGGGAAGCATCGCCAAGGGATCGGAACAGGTACGGCTCAATCAGGACGAGGCATTGCTCGCGACGATCCAGGCGGCGCTCTCCGCCCTCGGGACGCTGTCGCCGCTGGTCGCCGGCTTCCGCAGCCTCTTCGGACTCGACTCGAAGATCAACGCCGCCGAGTTGCTTCAGCGTGAGAAAAACGAGGCGTTACGCGACCGGATCCAATCGATCCAGGAGTTCCGCCAGCTCTTCCGGGACATCTTCGCCAGGAAGGCCCAGGGCAAGTGTGTCTGCGTCTTTGTCGACGACCTGGACCGCTGCATGCCGGACGCGGCGCTCGATCTGCTCGAGGCGATCAAGATCTTTCTGGGTGAGGTGCCCTGCGTCTTCATCGTCGCGGCCGACGAGCACCTGATCGGACAAGGACTGAGGCTGCGCTTCAAGGAGCTAACAGGTGGGCGAGTTGATCCTGACCAGGATCAGACGCTGTTCGAACGCAAGGGACAGGAGTACTTCGAGAAGATCATCCAGCTCGGAATCCGCGTCCCCCGGCCAACCCCGGAGCAGGTCCACAAGTTCATCGCCGCCCAGTTCCCGCAATGGGCACCCGTCAGTGACCTTCTGCGCGTCGCGGTCGGGGACAACCCGCGGCGGCTGAAGCAGTATTGCCACTGGCTCGAGTACAAGCGCCTGGTGACTGGAGCGCAGAAGGAGGCGCCCCAGGAGCAGACGGAGAACACCCCGAACCCGAGCTTCGACCCTCTGCTGCTCGACAAGATCATTACCCTTTACTCCTGGGCTCCCAAATGCCTCGACCAAGTACGCCTACTGGCGCAAAACCCGTCGACCTACCCCGCATCCCTGGAAAGAATCGAAAGCTGCCTGGCTGAATCCCAGGAAGACCATCCTCTGCCCGACACCGATTCCCGCCTGCCGGACTCGATGGAGCGTGGGATCTACACGACCGCCGTCCATTCGGCGCCGCTCTTCCGTCTGCTCCAGGCCGAGCCGCGGCTGTCCAAAGCCTCACCGGCCATTGTCGAAACCTTGGCCCGATTCGCCGATGTCGTACCCCACCCACAGACTGTCCTCTACTCGCGGGACGTCCCATTCATGCGCATCCTCAAGGCCCTGGAGACCTCGGGGACGCTGACGGCAGAGCGGCTGCTTCTGGACGACTTCCTGCGTCTGGTAAACGTCGAGCACGTCGCGCCTTCGCTTCTCGACTCGCTGGGTCAGGTGGCAGCGAGCGAGAGCTGGATGGAGCAGATGTCCAAGCTCGAAGCCGCTTTGGAGGAGCGCGCGACGGATCCGCCCGACAAACTGGAGCCGGCGGCTCTTGACTTGTTCCAGCAGGTCACCTCTCCACCGGCGGTGCCCGAGAGCCCCGATCTCCGAGCAATCCTGCTGCTGGAGCCACGCTTCTCGGCCCTCCTGCGCGAAAAGATCCTCGCCTTCTTGGACCTCCGCCGCAACCAGACGCAGGTGGGCGCCGACTCCCTCCTGTCGGAGATCTACGCCAATGCGTCGGATCACAACAAGCAGAGCCGCCTGGCGGCCCATGATCGGGATCATCTGACAACGAATGTCCGAGAAGACATCTTGTCGCGCCTTCGGATTCGGATCGACGCCGCGAAGCATTTCCTGAAGCTGCGGACTTTCACCAAGATCGACGCGCTCCGTCACCGCTGGCCCAAGCTCGCCCAGCTCCTGTGGAACGATCGCTTGCGATTGTTGGCGGTCGAGAGGCAGATCCTCGAGCCGCAATCCATGCCGGACGAGTTTCAGGTGCGTGACACGAGTCTCTTCAGAGACGAACGGCTGGCCGAGTTCATCAAGCTGCGGCCGCTGTTGCGGGACATCTATCCCGACGATCTCAAGCAGTTCCTCAAGATGGTGCAGGCGACGGAGGTGCAAAGTCAGCCCCTGACGACGGGCCAACAGCCGGAGACTGGTTCGGAGACTCCAGTCCTGGAAGAGCCTGCCCCGGCCTACGGAAACCTCGTCCTCAGTTTGCGGTCGCTTGAGGACGATCCCGATCTTAAGACCCGGGCGGTCCAGCTCTCGAAATACGAAGTCACCCTCACCTACCATGACCCGGCTACGGATAAGGAGCAGAGCCAGAGGGGCCATGCGGTCTTCCCTTGGTTGGAGGCCAACCTCAGGATCAGAGCCCTGAACCAGTTCGTCCGGGATGCGACCGGGCTCAACCAGGTACGGGCGATCCGGGATGATCCTGCCCGCGATATCCAGTTGGCCAGGGGGCTGGAGATCCGGGAGTTCGGACCCTTCCTCCAGGAGACGGGGGAGAAGCTCTACGAGTGGATCTTCCCGGCCGAGGGAGAGGTGAGAGAGCTGTTCCTGAGACTGCTCCGGAGCGGAAACAACCTCAGGCTTCTCCTGGATATGGAGCGTCCTGAGCTGTTGCCGTTGCCGTGGGAGAGCTTGTACCCGCGGCAGCCCTTGCACAACTTCCTAGCCTTGTCCCGGAAGTACTCGTTGGTCCGTTACTTCCCATCGTCCATGCCTTCCATCCAGCGTCCGCTCACGCCGCCCTTGCGCATTCTCGTCATGCTGCCTCAGCCGCAGGACGCGCCACCGCTTAACGTGGAAGGCGAGGAAGCGGTGATCCGTCGGTCGCTCGCGACAGCCATCGATAACAAGCTGGTACAGATCGAGGTCCTAAGCCATGGGAAGGCGACCCAGGAGAACCTGAACCGCAAGATGCGGGTCTTCCGTCCCCACCTCTTCCACTTCGTCGGGCACGGCCTCTTCCCGCCGGAGGGGAACGAGGGCGCTATCATCTGCGAGTCCGAAAGCGGCAAAGCGGTCCTCATGCAGGCCTCGACGCTGGCTAGTTTCCTGACCGACAATGGAGTGCTCCTAGCGGTGCTCAACGCCTGTGACACGGGCGCCGCCGCGGTCAACGATGCCGTGACCGGTGTGGCGGGAACGCTCGTCAATGCTGGCATTCCGGCCGTGATCGCCACCATGCGTCCGGTCTCCGACGAGGCGGCCCTGCTGTTTGCGCGGGAGTTCTACCGCGCCTTCGTGGAGGGCCACTCTTTGGAGGCAGCGGTCGCGGAGGCACGCAAAATCCTGAGCGCCGAGAGGTGGGACTGGACCGTCTACGCTCTTTTCTCCGGGCTTATGGATCTCGGCTCTTTCCGGCTCGTCACGCAGCCGGTCCGGAAGGGTTAGCGGGGTTCGACCGTCTCGCGCTCCGGGGTGCGCAGGGGCGGCAGGGCCGCTTCGATCTCCTGCCGGTGGGGCTCGAGCCAGGGCGGCAGGATGAGCTGCTCGCCGAGGCGGGTCAGGTCCTCGTCCGCCGTGAACCCCGGCCCCTCGGTGGCGAGCTCGAAGAGCACCCCGCCGGGCTCCCGGAAGTAGACGGACTGGAACCAGAACCGGTCGATGACGGGTGTGGGGTCGGCGCCCGCCGCCAGGATCCGCTTGCGGACCGCGAGCTGCTCGTCCTCGTCGGCGACCCGGAAGGCGACGTGATGGACGGAGCCGGTGCCCCAGGACCCGAGCCGCCCTCCCGGCAGCTCGTGCAATTCGATCCACTGGCCGGAGCCTCCCCCGTCGGCGCCGAACCGGTGCCAGCCGTCCTCCTGGGCCGCGTACTCGAAACCGAGGGCCTCGCGCAGGAAGCGGGCGCTCGGGGCCAGCTCCCGCTCCCAGAGACGCATCGTGTGGAAGCCCCGGATCTGGTGCCGCTCGGGGACGGGGCTCCGCTGCCACGCCGTGAACTCCCGCGGATCGGACGTCTCGGTCAAGGTCAGGTCGAGGCCGTGCGGGTCCCGCACGAGGAGGACCTTCTCACCGAACCGCGTCCCCGGGGTCTCCATACCTACCCCGCGTCCCGCCAGCCGCTCGCTCCAGAAGGCGAGGCTCCCCTCGGGGACCGCCAGCCCGACCTCGACCGCCAGCCCCGCCCCCTTTCGCCCCGCGGGCATCTGCGGCCAAGGGAAGAAGGTCAGGTCGGTCCCGGGATGCCCTTCGCCGTCCGCGTAGAAAAGGTGGTACGTGTCGGGCACGTCCTGGTTGACGGAACGCTTGACCAGGCGCAGGCCCAGGATGTCGGTGTAGAAGTCGAAGTTCTCCTGGGCGTCGCCGGAGATGGCGGTGACGTGGTGGATGCCGTGGACTTGGCTCATGACGGTCCTCCCGAGTCTATGCGCCGCAAACGGCGTGCCGTCCATCCCCGAGGGGAGCCTGACCGACTTTCCTGACTGGACCGGACGGAGACCCGTAACGCCGGTCCGCTAACCTCCAGGGGAGCATTGCCAGGACGCCTCCAGGGCCGCAAAGCACGCGACAGGATCGGCAGGGTCGCAGAGCTTGTGGGCGGGAACTTCGAGGGAGAACGCCCCGAGCTCGATCGATGCCCCGTCCTTGGGCCGGTAGTCGAACTGATAGACCAGGTAGACACTGCCCTGACGGCAATGCGGAGGGGCGGCCTTGTAGCCCCAGCGATAGCGGACCTCCTCATATTGAGTCGCTTCGAGACCGCGAGGGAAGAGCTTGGAAGCCATATCGCGCGCCTCGGCGACAGTGAAAACCGGCTGGACCGGCCCGGGTTCGCCCTGCCTGGGACGAGCCGGGAAGCTGATGGTGAGCAACGCCGGTGTCTCCCGCAGACAAGGATCGGGGTGGGCCGCGTCCAGGTTCAAGCCATCGAGACGCGAGGCAGGACAGACGCCCCACAACCAATCCGTCGCAACGCCCAGCAGGGGCGTCGAGCGTTCTCCGGCTTCGACCAGAGGCTGGAACATATAGAAAGTGCATCCGGAGACCTTCTGGATGTCGTCCTTCTGGAGGGTTCCCTGGACCGCCTTGTCAGCCGGAGCGCCGTCGAGCCGGAAGTCGAAGATCCGCACCCTCGCTCTTCCAAGCACGGCGGCGGCCTCACTGGAGAGCGGCGGGTCCGCATTGGGAGCCGGGGCCCTCAGGAGGACCGGGAGAAACTCCTTGGGGCTCAACCGCGCGGGATTGAAGGTCGGTTTGTCACGCGGACGCCAGGAGAAGACGACGGCGCCGGTGTCGGGATGATGCTCGACGCAGACATCCGCGGGCTTGATCAAGCCACCCAGGCCGGGGCTCTGATCGTTCCCCAGAGGACTGGCTTTGAAGCCGTACGGCCGCACCTGGGCCAGCGGCTGCGCGCCGTCCAGTTCCAAAAGCCAGTCGGGTCTCCCGCCGGAGGGGCCGGCGAGCACCGGCATCAACGACGGAGGCGGCGGGGGAGAGGCCTCCGGCTCGTCCTCTACCTCAAGAAACCGGTCCATGCCGTTTTTAAGCTCTTGGGCCGCCTTGGGACGCTGGACCGGGTACTCGATCCACAGGTGAGTATGGGGGAATGAGTTAGCCGCTGTCTGAAAGGTGGCGTCGTAGAGCGGCGACTGCGAAGCGTTCTGACCTCCCCAAGCTAGACAGAGGGGAGTGGCCTGGTGCGAGGGGTCGACCAGACCGAGGAGGAAGGCCTCGGCGGGCGCCAGACGCTCGACCAGGAGATGGCGCCATATGTTCTCCGCCGGGTGGAGCATGCCCGCGATCAGGCTGGAACCGCCACAGGCCATCCGGAGCGTGGGATTGAGCGGTGAAGAGTGGGTATCCGGAGAGACGGAGCCCCAGCGCCGGAAGACGTTCTCGTGGGTCGTATCGCCCGGGTCGAACTCGCCGGGCGCGATGTAGTCGCTATAGAGATACCCGGGAACCGGCCGTTTTGGGCCATGGGCGAGCACCCGACAGGAAGCCATCCAGAAATAGCGCGCGCACTCGTTGCCGAGAGACATGCGAGAGACCGGTACGGGTTGCCGGTCGTACGCTCGCGGAGAGAGGTCCTTGCTGTGACCCGCGAAGAACAGGATGGCGTCCTTCTCCAGACCATGCGCCCGATCATTGTCCCGGCCCTGGCCCAATTGGGGGTGGTTGTAGCCCTTGTCCCAGAAATAGACTTCGAAATCGGTCCCCGGAGGAGATAGGTGCAGGTGTGATCCTAAAAGGTTCGCGGGGGCACGGAGACGGTTCCGGCTACATGGAGATGGCGTTGTCGAGGAGGCTCCCGCGACGTCACAGCCGGTGAGGAACTCGCTGGCGATGTCGGCGCCGCGATTGTCGCCGTGGACGACGTTGACCCTGGGTGACGGCAGACAGTCGATCGGCTGGATCGGTTCCTGCCCATATGCCTCGATCGATGTCATGGCCAAAATCAATATAAAGGCTCTGCAGCTCCAGCTTTCACGGTTCATGATGATCGCTTCCGCTAGGGTCCGTTGACCAGCTCTATTTGAGGGCATTTGTTGCCACCTTGAACACCCTGTTCCTCACAAGGGAAAAAGTGCAGAGCCGGTGATTCCTCCTGCTCCGCGGTCAACCGGTAGAACCAGCGGAAGGCTTGCAGGTGATCGTCCATGGTAAAACAATCCATCGGCCCCTCATGCTGAGGGTGCTCTACCTGGTAAAGGATCTGAACGACCACCGGTTTGGTACGGTCCGTCGGCGTCACTGAGAAAGGTTCATCTCCTGCTGCGAGTCGGATACGGAAAGCGTCCTGAAGACCGTCTACCGTAACCATGACTTCCTCTCCGAGAGTACGCGGCGACCCACCTGGACATCCGGGCCCAGTGACCGCCGGGCTGCGGAAACTGAACTTGCGGCCCGGACAACCGGAATTCTCCCTCGCTTCGAGGGTGCCGAAGTTGACCCGCGCACGAGCCGCGAGCCGCGAGTCGACACCCTGGGAAGTGATCAGGGCGGGGTCCACCTTATTCAGCAGCCTCACATTGTCTTGTTCCTCCTCCGTCAGCGTATTGGTCGCGATCACATCGGAAGAGTCGGCGAGCAAGTCCAGATTCGACGCGGAGGACAGAGCTGGCAGATCCAGGAACTCGACATCCTTGCCGGCCAGGGAAAATTCCGGATTCTGTTGGGTCGATCCTCCTTGTGTGACGGTCGCGTTCTCAAACCTGAGCTTGGCGACGTGCGTGGGGTAATCCAAAAGGAGCGCACGCTCGATGAGGGTTGCCCTGCCAGCCCCTTCGACGTTGGAGTGCCGAGCCGTCAGCTCGGCGAGCACGTGGGGTGGCAGGTCGGCCTCCTGGGGAGATTGCGGGTCGTACTCGGTTTTCGGCATCAAGGCCCAGACGATGCCGTCCTTCTCGACGAAGGCGATCAGCCCCAGCAGATCGACCCGCAACTGGTAGGACGCGGCGTCATCCTTCGTCGTCGTGGTATTGGAGGGCGCTTCTCCACCCTCTTCACCCGCACAACGGGTCAATGCGATCAGTACAACGGCGAGACCGATGAGCTTTCTCACCTTGGATCCCTCCTGAAAAGATCGGCCTCGGCGGCCGGTAATGGTTCACTCTTCAAGACGGACCCGGCCGGTATTTTCCAGAGGGGACCGGCCAAAGAACTGGTACCCTGCCCACGACGAGGGAGCGGCCAGGAGCCGATCCCGGGACCGCAGCATCTCGCGCGCGGCGTGCTGCAAAGCCCGATAACCCGGTTCGCCCCTGAGGAGACGCAGATGGAAGGAGGCGAGAAAGGCCGCGGCGGGCTCGTCCCGGATATCCCAGGATGTGGTGATCACCTCGGGTACACCGCGAGCGAGAAAGGCCGCGGAAAGGCCGGCCCAATCCGAGGTGCCGGTGTAGGGCGTCGGGGCGGTGCTGCAGCCGGCCAGGATCACCCGGCGGAGCTTGCGGAAGGGACGGCCGGGTAGATCGGAGGCGGACAATACGTCCCGAGCGCCCTCCGAAGGCTGCGCGGACGGGGCCAGCAGCAGCCCTCCATGATCCGGGCGGCCGGGCTCGGTGAGGGCATGGCCGTCGAACTGGAAGAGCTCGTACCGGTCAAGGAGAGGGAGCAGGCCGTCGAGAGTGGCCTGATCGCCCGTGATCACCGGCGAGCCTGGATACAACGAGGAGTAGAGAGCCGCCGAACGCACCCTGGAAGGCAGGCGCCTGAGCGAGGGGAAACGCCGGGTGTTGAAGGCCGGATCCACTACGAAAAGAGCCCGTGCCGCGTTCACATCGTCGCTGGGGGCCGGGCTCGACGGGGAGAGAAGCAGCAGGGAGAGGCTGGGAGCTAGGATCAGCGGATGCCGCTCGATGAGAGGCCGGTGCCCGGGAGAGAGGGGCAGCGCGGGGAAAGGGACTCCCGTGAGCATCTCGTCCGGGATCAGGAGCAGGGGGACTCCAGACGGAAGCGTACGGGCCGCGCTCGGCAGCAGGAGCCGCCCGAGCGGGTCGCAGGCCGGGACGGTAGAGGCAAACTCAGCGGCCTCCAGCACCGCCGAGCGACAGACGTTGACCTGAGCGCGCAGGGCCTCCGCCGTGATCTGGCGCTGCTCGAGCACGAGTTTGCCATCGGTATAAGACCAGAGAAGGAGCCGGTCTTTCAGGTGGCCGTAGCGCACGAGCAGGACCGCGCCGGCAGCGATGCCGTCAAGAGCCTCCGGGGTGATGTCGGACCAGGCACTTGCGGGCCGGCCCGCGGCCCAGGCCAGCGAGGACTCCAGGAGGAGCCGGTTGGTGGCCCGCTCGACATAGGACAGGGCCTTCCAGGGATCGCCTCCGGGGCCCAGCTCGAGGGAGATCCGGTCCTCGAAGACACCGCGGGCCACCGCCAGGAAACGGGCGCGCAGTTCCGGCTCGTCGATCTCGAGGCGTTGCCGCTCGGTCTCGAGGATCGCCTGATCGAGGCTCTCCGCGGCCTGGTAGAGCCCGCCGAACTGGCGGTACTGAGCCGCTCGGGCGCGCCAGAGCCGCAGCACCTCGATCTGGTCTCCCAGGGTCGAGCTGCGAGAGAAGTATTGGAGCGCTCGATCGAAGACCTCTTTCTGATCAGAACCCGGCTCGAGGAGATCCCGTTGGATGTCGAGATCGAGGCGTTGGCGCTGCCGGGTGTCGTCCTCGGGACTCTGCGCGTGCCAGAGTGCCTCGGCGCGGTCCAGAGTGACACTGGCTTCATCGAGACGCCTCTGCTCGCGAAGCAGGCGCTGGCGGCCGAGCAGGGTGAAGATCAGGCTGTCCGCGTCTCCGGTACGGCGACGGGCCTGCTCGGCGACTGCCGCCTGCTCCTCGAAGAACGCGAGCGCCAGGGTCGCCCTTCCCTGTCCTTCCATGGCCTCGGCGGCTTCCTCGAGGACACTGTAACGGCGCTCGGGGTCCGGGATGCGATGCAGACCCTGGAGCGCGGGCAGCCGCTCGCTCCAGGCCGCCTCGCGATCGCTCATCAGCTCCAGGGTCTTGGCGGTCATCGAGCGGAGGTAGAGCGCGTGACCGGTCTCACCAAGGCCGGTGAAGAGCCGCCGGGAGGTCCCGAACTGGTGCTTGGCTTCGGAGAATCGCCCCTGGCGCATCCGCACCAGTCCTAACAGCCAGCGAGACCGGCTCTCGAGAACCCGATAGCCGTCGCGGGAGGCCTGGGTAGCGAGCGGCTCCAGAAGGCGCTCGGCGGCGTCGAACTCCTTGGCAAAAAAGGCGCAGACCGCCTGATCGACCCTGACCCAGCTGGCGAAAGGCGACCCGGCTTGCTGGAGTGCGGCATGGGCCCGGTCCAGGGAGACGGGCTCGCACCGCGAGTAGGGACGGGCGCCGCGAAGATGAGAGAAGAGGGAGTGGCCTTCCCGAAGCCGGCGGACTCGGGCGAGGTCGCGAGAGATTACGGCCTGCTCGATGGCCGAGACGGCGTCCAGCAGGAGCCGGTCCCGGTTGGCGGCGGCATAGGCGGCCGACGCGGCTCGGGCCTTCTCGAGAGCGGCTCCCGCGGCTCCCGGATCGCCCTGTCCGGCCCAACGTCCCAGCAGCCTTTCCGCACGTTCCCGGAGAGGGAAGAGATCTTTGGAGGATGTGCGGATCGCGTTCCCAGCGGGATCAGGGAGTTGCTCCCGCGCCGCGGCCGCCAAGGTCCGCAAGCCGAGCGTGCGGAGGGCGAGGACGCGATTGAACTCCACCTGCGGCAACGCCGGCGTCAGGGTCCGGGCCTCCTCGAGCAGCTCGAGGGCTCTCGCGGGGTCCGCGGACCGGTGCTCGGTGGAGCCGCGGACGAGCAGCAACACGGCGAGATCGTTACGGATCTCCGCCGACCTTGGAACGAGGTGCGCCGCGATTTCCAGGTGCTCGATCGCGCGGGAGAGAGAAGGACTCTCGGGTTCGAGAAGCGCCAGAAACGCGGCGGCGTAATGAGCGCCGGGATCCCTGCGGCGGCTCTCAACGAGCAGTTGACGAAGGAGTCGCGTCCTTTCAGCGCAGACGGATCGGGCGGAGAGGCCTTCCTCCACGGGCCCGCAACGGGTTGCCGGCGTCTCCGCCGTGTATACCGCGCCGCAGACGGTAGTCGGGCTCCCGCTCAACCAGGGGACCCATCTCCGCTCTGTCTGGATCTCCGCGGCAGCCTGCCGGATGAGCGGAGTGATGCTCTCCGGAAGGGTCGGACCGCAGCCGGCGGCCAGCACCAAGGGCAGCCCCATCCATTGGAACCATCGACTACCGCGCGGTCGCACTTCGGTTTCTCCGGATTGTCGTCGCAGATCAGCCTCATTATCCTCGGATACAGCTCCGCCCGGGAGGCCGGAAAGAAGGGAGTTGCTTTAGAATCCTCTCCAGATTTGCCCTGGAGGAGAAAACGATGAACGGTCGCCAGATCTTCGTCCCCGCCACCCTGGCCGCGTTGATGGCGGGCACGGCCTTCGCCTACACCCTGTTGAGCCCACCGCGGACCTGGGACAGCCCCCCGACGTTCATCGTCGACAACCGCGGCCAAGCCGGCATCACGGACACGGATGGCGGCGCCACGCGCACGGTCAACGCCATCAACTCGTCTCTCGCCTGGAACGGTGCCGGCTCCGGCACGGTCGTGCGGGCGGTCAAAGGGTCCGTTTCGAGTTGGCGCCTGGGCGACGGGATCCCGATGATCAACTTCCGCGACCCCGCGCGGCTCTGCACCGGCTCTTGCCTGGCGGCAACGTTCAGCAGCTACACCCAACGGGCCGGCGGGACCTACCGGATCGTCGACGCGGACATCGTGACCAACACCTCGGTGGCCTGGACGTCGGCCGGCGAGCCGGATGGTTGCTCGAATGAGTACTACATCGAATCGGTCATGGTCCGCGAGGCGGGGCGGGCCCTCGGAGTGGGCAGCTCTTCCGTGGCAGGCGCGACCATGAACCCCACCACGATCACACCCTGCAGCAACGCCGCGGCCACCATCGAGGCCGATGACAAGGCCGCCATCAACGCCCTGTATTAGACTCTTTCGGAGGAGAAACGATGAGAAACGTCCCCAGTAACTGGAAGCGTTTGACCTTGGCTCTGGTCGCTGCCCTCTTCACAGGCCTGATCGTCCCGGCCTCCTCCGGGAACGCGATACCCCCACCAATCAATTGCGGTTCGAACCAGAGCACGATCATCACGTACTACAGCAACACCACATACCAGCAAGCCATCTGCTCGGACGTTCTCTACCCGTGTCCTGGGTATTCCGCCACCAACTGGTGCAGTGGCTCGCGAACTCCATACTCCAAGAGGGCCTGCAACTCCTGTCCTGCGAACTGAATTGGGCTGGAGCGAGGGGATGAGGTTGGTAGTATCCCCAGCGGGATTCGAACCCGCGTTGCCGCCTTGAAAGAGCACAGTATACGTCCGCAGAAGGCCGCCCGAGTCCGCTGATCTCATGTAAATTATTGATTCTACTATTTTTCAGTCCGCGCTTGTCCGCTGCCGTCCGCGGTTGACCGCTAACGTCCGTTGATGGTACATTAATGGTCCAGGCACACTGACTCATTCATTGGAGGCGCCGATGGCGCACAACAGCTCCTGCGATCTCACCTCACCGACCGCCCGCCGGCGGCTGAAGCCGCTTCCCAAGTCAGCCGTCCACTGGGTCACCATCGCCGAAGGGCAGCACCTCGGCTACCGCAAGGTCGCCGAAGGTCCCGGCTCCTGGTGGACCCGCCTGTATCTGGGGAACGGCAGGTACACCCCTCACCACCACCTCGGCAGCGCCGACGATCTGGCAGCCCCCGACGGGGCGACTGTCCTTTCCTACCGCGATGCAGTCATCCGAGGCGCGGAATGGTGGCGAGAAGAGCGTCACCGCCGAGCGGTCGGCGCAGGCCCCGCCCCTCCGTACACAGTCGCCGACGCATGCCGGGACTATCTTTCCTGGTTCCGAGAACACCGCCGGGGAATCGCGAGAACAGAGGATGCAATCAACCGAGACATCGTCCCGGAGCTCGGGAGCTTCCTCCTGACCGGCGAGCCGGACCAGGGAACGTTTCTCTCGCGTCCAATCGTCCGCTCCTGGCACCAGGAGATCGCCAAGAGACCTGCCAAGCTCCGAGCCCGCGCTGGCGAGGTCAAAACCCGTGAACTGGCGACCGAGGAGGATCAGCGGAAGCGGCGCGCCACCGCCAACCGGATCCTGACGGTCCTCAAGGCGGCACTGAACTTCGCCGTGGAGGAGGGACGCGTCCCCAAGGCAACCGCCGACGCCTGGAACGTCTCACCGTTCAAGGGCGCCGACCAACCCAAGCTCCGGCACCTGGAACAGGACGAGGCACGCCGCCTGCTCCGCTCGCTGGAGGGCCTAGACGCCGGCCTCCGGGTTCTCGCCGAGGCCGCGCTGCACACAGGGTGCGCTTATGGCGAGTTGGTCGGCTTGCGAGTCGAGGACTACCTGCGAGAGGTCGGCGGCATACAGGTGCTCTACGGCAAGACGCATGCACGGCGTCGAGTTGTCTATCTCGGTGATGAGGGCCTCGCCTTCTTCGACGCACAGACTGCCGGCAAGATTCAGACGGAGCCGATCTTCCTCCGTAAGGGGCGGCGCTGGCAAAGATCCGAGCAGGACCGGCCGCTCAGGCAAGCCTGCGAGAAGGCGGGGATCCGCCCAGCGATCGGCTTCCACATACTACGCCACACCTACGCCTCGCTCTACCTGATGTCTCCAGGAGCCGACCTTCCTGGCTTGGCGAAGCAGTTGGGCCACGCTGACACACGGATGACCTTGCGTCACTACGCTCACTTGGCGGAGAGTTGGCGGGCACAGCAGGCACAGCAGCATGCTCCGCGCCTTGGTCTTCAACAGCCAGCAGTTGTGCGATTCAAGGAGACGGCGCTGAAACCTAATTAGCGAGAGGTGCTGCTGGGCCGCAGAAATTAATGATCCGGCGAGTTTCCATTGGGTGGTGTCGCCAGCTGGCGTAGTGCCCACGCGAGGTCTGGATTGTCGGCAGGGGGGTACTTCCCCAGGTATGCAAGCGTGACGTCGGAGAGCGCATCGATCGCTGCCTTCGGGGTGCCGCCACCTGCCCGGGCAATCACTGCCAAAGCGACTGCCTTGAGGTAGCGGGTGCGGTTCAGGTCCTCGGACGGTCCGTTTATCCACTCATAAACGGGGATGGCGGCACGTACGCTGGCCTCGTATTCGCGTGTTACGTCGGCCATGAGGCCAAGCGCCAAGTCAAACTCTGCAACGGCCTTAGTGGCATAGCCGATCCGGTCCCCTGCTGGTATGTACTCGGGTGGTGTATCGGTGTGGGTGGCTGCCGCCATGAGGAAGGCCCAGCCTCTGTACTCATGCTGAATGATCTTGAGTTCCGGCCTGAGACTACTCCCGTCGATCTCGCCGATCAGGTCGGCAAGCTGCAAGGCCCTCTGGCGGAGATTGGGGTCCTCCAGATTGCGATTTCTCCTGGCCTCAATGTCTCCTCGAAGGCTGAGGATCTCCGCCTTTTGTTCGAGCACGCGCTGCTCGCCAGGCGAGTACTCGCCCGAAGCTCCTATCTCTTCTGATTGTTGTGCCAGATCAGAATTCCGCAAAAAGAGATAGCTAGCAGCCATTACCAGTAAAACAATTAAGGCTACACGAAACGTCACCTTTATTCTTTTTTCCCTTAACCAGACCTGAGCTAGGCCAAATCCCCCCCTTCGCCGTGACGAAGAACTCGCCCCGCTTGACTGGTCTCGCAGGAAGTCCCTTAGGCTTCGCTGTGTACGCTCGCCACCGTCGAGGGCTTCGATCTCCTCGAGTAGCCGCTCGACTTTAGGACTGAGCGGTTCTTCCAGTAAGGCGGCGACTCGATCCCAGTCTGCCCCGCTTAGCACTTTTCCCAGGTTAGCTCTGACCCGTGCCAAGGCAGCCTCTCGTCGCGCGCGGTAGCGTTGCCGTTCCCGCATAGCTTCCGGGTGTAGCGCGAGAGGTAGCGCCCCGGCGTTAGCCTCGGTCTGCAGTCCGATGCCAAGGGATTTTGCGGCGTGGTCCGGCCGGTTGCGGCGCACCCACTCGGCCACCCGCTGCTGGACGAAGTCTGCTAGAGTACGGACCGTAATCCAGCCCTCCGGTCCTGCCTGGGCCTCGCCGCGTAAACCATCGATAACCGCGGCTGTAAACACACCGTTCTGACGCGTCCTATCGTCGTAGGCGAAGCCGCCAAGGGTCGCTCCCGAAAGCACCACCGAGCCCCTGGCAGACGCAATGGCATCGGCGAAGCTCTGCGTCATCGCTGCCTCAGTCTCGCCGCGCGTTTCATTACTCAACCGCTCGCGACAAGCATCAAGGAGAACCAATCGGCGTCCGGCGACTGCACGCGCGACCTCATCGAATACTTCGGCGACTGCGACACCAGTTCGTAACCTGCGCTCCTTAAGTGACTCCGTCGCAACCAGGAAGTCGCCGCCCTGATCCGAAACCCCATGAGTCGCTACAGTAAAAACAAAAAGGCCTCGCTCCTCCGTTACTCGCGCTTGCTCCCCAAGATATCGATAGATATCTCTCGTTCGAGCGCTCTGGCGCCGCGCCCCGTGCTCGACTAGCCACGTGAGCCGTTCGATACTTTCAGGCTTCCTCGGCTCGCCGGCGAGTAGGAGGACCGTGCGCTCCGGCAGGAGCAGCCCAAGTTCCAGCGTGAAGAGATAAGCGAGGTCTACTGCGTCGTCAACCGCAAAGGGGACCGGATGAATTCGCTCATCCTCAAAGCTCGATACTCCCACGAATAGCCCCGCCGATGCCGCCGGGGTAAAGGCAGCCTGGCCCTTGGGTTCAGCCCCATCCAGTCGTTCTCGATCCGCCAACAGGCGTTCCTCCAAGGTCGCGAAGACAACTTATTGTAACGGCAGCCTGTCGCGGGAACCTCCCACCGTAAGTAGGCTTGGAGGTCCAACGATTTGCTTCGAGGATGAAGAACGAGCTGGGACCAAAGTCCCGGCCTGATATCTCGGCAGGCCAGGATCCCCGATGAGGGCCACCACCCTCAAAGTCCAAGGCCGATTCGGGGTTGAAGGAGCTCGCTGTCACCAACCTTCGGCTAGCTACCCATCCTCCCTAGGCGGGGGGGGGAGGAGGGGGAGGGGGGTTCTGACCGCCGTCTGGGTAGATTCCCGCATCCGTTGGATAGAGTTCCGCATGGATTGGATAGGCTCCTGTTGGCGAGGGATTGGGGTCAGCTCCACTTAAGCTTTGCGCGTCAAAAGCCAGAGATGCGAATACAGGGAGCAGGCCAGGCAGCACCACCCTCATTAGGAAATAAAGCACGCAAGCACCTCCCGATTTAATGAAGATTTACACAATTACAGCCACTAGGCGCGCAAATCCTCCTAATACGCAGCCGCGCTGCGCCAGCATCAACACGGCAGAGAAAAGCGCTAGAGGTTAGGCCGGAGGACCATCGGTCCCGCCTGCCGGGTAGATCGGCGGGGCCGAACTGCCATGCGCATCCAGTTGGGCCGCCCCATCTTTCGATCCGAAGACCAGGACCAGAGCGAGGACAACCAAGCCGAGCGCCACCTTCAAAGAGTTTCTAGCCATTTAGAATCTCCTCCTTACAAGCAAACAGTATTAGGCTACCCTGAGATGCCCGGGCATGCAACCGGTACAAATTACACGTACATCTAGTAAGCGACAGTGAACAGCGTTATGTTATAGTGAACCTGCCAAGGGTGCAAAGGGGTACAATTTGTACGTGCAAACCAGGAGAAAGACATGCCGGGGCTGAGGGAGCAGCGCAACTGCCAAATCAGGATGTCCTCATCTCTCTGGAACCAGATAGGGGAAATCGCCAGGGAACTGGGCTTCCAGGACGCCCGAGGTGGGCATTCAGGGTTGATTCGGGCCATAGTAGAGGCCGCAGTTGCCAAGTGGAGGCACTCCCCATATGTCTGTCGATCAGCTCAGCATGTAGTGTACGTTACCAAAGAGGGTAACATCTTCTTCCGTCAGGTACAACTCCTCAAGCTCAATACCCCTCGTGAGAAGCTTCCTTGCTTTATCGAGATGAAGCCCGAGAAGCGGGAGTACTACCATCAACGTCACGTCAAAACCGGCGCCGAGCCCCACCAAGGGTTCTTGCATCAATGGCTACTCAACTACTTCTCTGTCTGGAATGGCAAGAAGGCGGCTGATGACATTGAGGCTTTCCGAGAAAATCCACTCGACTCCTACGTAGATACCTTTGGCACAACTTCCAAGAGCGCCGACCTAGCTGTGTATGCGGGTGGAGGTCGATTCCTGACGCGAGAGATTGTAGCAGGGTTTCGCGACTATGTGCAGTGGAAAAGCCCCAATACTCCAAACTTTGACCGCTTTGATATCCCTATTGATATCCCCACGGTAGGCCTCGATGTTTGCGTAATTGTCAATCAAGAAATATTTGCACGCCTTGGGGTCGGAGACGACGAAATTTCCAATCTAGCCTTAGAATTCCGAAACCGGGAATCTGCGCGCTTTGAAGGAAGAGAGGTCGCGCTCTTTCCAGATGTTGGGTTTGAAGAGCAATTCGGTCGATCTCCCGATGACGATGGGGCCGATGAGATGCTGAGCAAAGTACGGAGCCTACGGAAGCGGGTTTTCGCCATCCTCGACAGCAAGACGTCAGGAGGTACCAAGGTTGTGGACTACGCCGATGAGCCCTCGATAAAATCGGCTCTCGACGAGTTGCCTCAACACTTCCTGTTCTATAGGTTGCGGTGGCCGGAGCCTCATTCAGGCTTAGAAGTTTGTGTTCGTTGGGAAAAGCCGATTCAACCCGAGGAATAAGGCTCGGGATCAGCCAGGCCTCGGCCTGGCTTAGAAGGCTACAATACGAGCCGATTACGCCCCCCAGACCAGGTGCTGCCGGTTAGGCGCCACCCGTTCCGCGAGCCCGACCGAACCTCCAGCGTCCATGAGGACGGCACCCCTGCC
>JBKKAU010000001.1:0-2724 GCA_046714475.1 Thermoanaerobaculia bacterium | reverse complement strand
GGCTCGTCCAGCGCGATCATCACCGCTCCGTGCGCGGGCAGGCGGTCGCGAAGGTGCGATCGTGTGAGGAGAAGCGCGATGCCCGCATCCTCCAGCATGAAGGCGAGGCGCTCGGCCGGATAGGTCGGATCGAGCGGCACGTAGGCGCCGCCGGCTTTGAGCGCCGCCAGCATGCCCGTCACCAGGGCGAGCGAGCGCTCCATCAGCAGTCCCACGCGAGCTTCCGGACCCATCCCCAGCTGCCGCAGACGGCACGCCAGCCGGTCCGCCCGGGCGTCGAGCCCGCCGTAGGTCCACTGCTCGTCTCCCTGCTGGACCGCGACCGCGTCCGGCCGCAGCGCCGCCTGCTCCTCGAAGAGCCCGTGGATCGTGGCCTGGCGCGGGAACGGCACGTTGCGCGAGCTCCACTCCAGGAGTTGCCGGCGCTCGGCCGCGGTGAGGAGCGGCAGGTCCGACAGCCGGCGCTCCGGCTCGCGGACCGCGCCGGCGAGCATCTCGCCCAGGTGGGCCGCCAGGCGGCGGACCGTGGTCTCCTCGAACAGGTCGGCGCGGTACTCCAGGCGGCCGGAGATCCCGCCCGCGTCTTCGGAGAGCAGCAGCGCGAGGTCGAACTTGGCGGTGCCGGTGGGGATCCCGGTCAGGGCGGCGCCGAGCCCCGGCAGGCGCGGCGGCCGCGGCGCGACCTGCAGCGCCAGCGCGACCTGCACCAGAGGCGTCCGCGACCGGTCGCGCCCGGGCGCCAGCTCCTCGACCAGCGTCTCGAACGGCGTGTCGTGATGATCATAGGCGCCGAGCGTCGTCTCGCGGACCCGGGCGACCAGCTCACGGAACGGCGGGTCGTCCCCCACCTGGGCGCGCAGCGCCAGGGTATTGGCGAAGAAGCCGATCAGCGGCTCGACCTCCCAGCGGTCCCGGTTGGCGAACGGCGCGCCGACGGCGAGGTCGTCCTGCCCGGTGTGGCGATGGAGGAGCGCGAAGAGGGCCGCGAGCAGGACCATGAACGGGGTGGCCCCTTCGGTGCGGACGGGCGGCAACTCGACAGGGAGGCTCCCGCCGCGGCCCGAGAGCACCGGTGGGCGGGGCCGGTCCGTAGGCAGCTCCAGCGCCGGCAGGTCCGCGAGCCGCTCCCGCCACCAAGCAAGCCCGCCCTCCAGGGATATATCGCGCTGCCAGACCGCATAGTCGGCGTACTGAATGGGAAGGTCCGGCAGCGGCCTGCCAGCGTAGAGGACAGTCAGCTCGCGCAGGAAGACCTCCAGCGACCAGCCGTCCGCGGCGATGTGATGGAAGACGACGACCAGCCGGTGCTCCTCCTCTCCCAGGCGCAGCAGCCGTGCCCGGCAGACGGGCCCGCGGGTGAGGTCGAACGGCCGCCGCGCCTCCTCGTTCGTCAGCCGCTCCACCTCAGTGCGGCTCACGTTCTCGAGGTCCACGTAAGGGAGGTCCAGGCCGGCCGCCGAGACGACCTGGACCGGTTCGCCGCCCACGGCCGGAAAGACAGTGCGCAGCGCTTCATGCCGCCGCGCGATCTCCGCGAGGCTGGTGGCGAGCGCCGCGGCGTCGAGCGGTCCGGTCAGGTCGACGGCGCCCGGCAGGTTGTAGGTGGCGGAGCCCGGTTCGAGCTGGTCCAGGAACCAGAGCCGGCGCTGTGCGAAGGAGAGCGGCAGCGGCCCCCTGTCGCGCGGCGCGGGCCGCAGCGGCGGCGCCGGCTCGGAGCGGAGGCCGGCGATACGCGCCGCCAGACCCGCCGCCGTCGGCTCCCGGAAGAGAGTGCTGACCGGCAGCTCGATCCCGGTGAGCCGCGCGATGCGAGACGCCACCCGGGCGGCGAGCAGCGAATGCCCGCCCAGCGCGAAGAAGTCGTCCCGGGTCCCGATCCGCTCCAGCCCCAGCGCCTCGGCCATGGCTCCGGCCAGCAGCTCCTCGAGCGGCGTGGCCGGCGCTCCCTGCGCCAGGACAACCACCTCGGGAGCCGGCAAGGCCTTGCGGTCCACCTTGCCGTTGGGGGAGAGCGGCAACGCCGCCAGGGTCACGAAGGCGGAGGGGAGCATGTACTCCGGCAGCGTGCGCCCCAGAAAGGCGCGCAGCTCCGCGGCCGGGGGGCCGTCCCCCTCTTGGGGGACCACGTAGGCCACCAGCCGGTTATCGGGCGCCGTGACGACCGCCTCCCGCACCCCGGGATGGCGGGTCAGGGCCGCCTCGACCTCACCCAGCTCGATACGGAAGCCGCGGACCTTGACCTGGTGGTCGATCCGGCCGAGGAAGTCCAGGGCGCCGTCCGGCCGCCGGCGGACGAGGTCGCCGGTACGGTAGAGCCGCTCGCCGTTCGCGAATGGCGCGAACGGATCGGGCACGAACCGCTCGGCGGTCAGCTCCGGCCGGCCGAGATAGCCGCGCGCCAGCCCCGCTCCACCGAGGAGAAGCTCCCCCGGCACGTCCACGGGGACCAGCTCGAAGGCCGGGTCCACGACGTACGCCCGGGTGCCGTCGACCGGCCGGCCGATCGACACCGGCTCGCCGGGAGAGAGCCGGGCGAAGGTCGAGTACGTCGTGTCCTCGGACGGGCCGTACAGGTTGTAGAGCCGCTCGATCCAGGGGAGGCCGCCGACCGCCTCGACCAGCGCGGGGGGGACCGGCTCGCCGGCGAGGTTGACCGTGCGCACGGACAAGGGAACGCCGCCGCTTCGTACCAGCTCGGCCATGGCCGAGGGGACCGTGTTGACC